>CAZFKK010000078.1:0-11141 GCA_964519735.1 uncultured Taibaiella sp. | reverse complement strand
CATTATATGGGTAAGAAAATGCCTGCTGCTGAAATCCTGAACCTGCATCAACTGGCCCCTTTGCGCCTGCATGCCAAAGAAGGGTTAGCGCTGCTCAACGGCACACAGTTTATGAGCAGTTATGCCTGCTGGGCCCTTATGAAAGCAGATAACCTGCAACAATGGGCGGATATCCTGGCCGGTCTTTCGCTGGAAGCCTTTGATGGCAAGGCAGAGCCTTTTAACGCAGCTATTCACAAGGTACGCCAGCATGAAGGGCAAATTGCTACTGCCGCAACTATAAGGGCCTTATTAGAAGGCAGTGGTCTGCAACAACAGGAAAAGACACAAGTGCAGGATCCTTATTCCTTTCGTTGCGTACCACAAGTACACGGCGCCTCCAAAGACACGATCAGCCATATTGAAAAAGTAGTAACCATTGAAATTAATGCCGTTACAGATAACCCTATCGTTTTTGAAGAAGAAGACCAGATCCTTAGCGGAGGCAACTTCCATGGACAACCCCTGGCACTGAACCTGGATTTTATGGCCATTGCCCTGGCTGAACTGGGTAGTATTTCAGAACGACGGACCTACCTGCTGATCAGCGGCCAGAGAGGGCTACCGCCGTTTCTGGCCAGGGACCCGGGATTACACAGCGGCTTCATGATTGCACAATATACAGCGGCATCTATTGTAAGTCAGAATAAACAACTGTGTACACCGGCTTCAGTAGATAGTATTGTGAGTAGTAACGGGCAGGAAGATCATGTAAGCATGGGGGCTAATGCCGCTACGAAACTCAAAAGAGTAGCTGATAACCTGCAACGCATATTAGCGATAGAATTACTCTGTGCAGCACAGGCATTGGATTTCCGCCGTCCTGCCGCTACAAGTCCGGTATTGGAAAATGTGTGGACCAACTTTAGAAAATCAGTAACCTTTAATGAAGCAGACAGGATCCTTCATGAGGATATGATCCAGGCAGAGGAATTCCTGAACCATGATGCAACAGCTATGATACAACTTTAAATAAACCCCTGAAACGGCGACTGCCCCTTGGATAAGTATGACCGCCAAGCCGCTGTAGCTATTTTTTTATCTGCTATGAAATGTACAGAGCCCTGGCTGTCCAACCTATGAATAAAACTTCCTGCAATGACAATTCCTGAATTATATAGCCTTTACCTGCAGCATCCCGTTATACAAACGGATAGCCGGAGACTCAAGCCCGGGGACTTTTTCTTTGCGCTGAAAGGTGCACATTTTAATGGTAATATTTTTGCTGCCCAGGCCCTGGAACAAGGAGCAGCCTATGCACTTGTCGATGAGCCGGAATATGCAAATACCCCCGGATGCATTCTCGTAGAAGATGTACTGGACAGCCTGCAGCAACTGGCTACCTATCATCGCAGCCAGCTTCCTATTCCCGTCCTGGCTATTACAGGCTCCAACGGAAAAACCACGACCAAAGAACTGGTAACTGCCGTACTTTCCACCCGTTATAAAGTCCATGCTACTCAAGGCAATCTGAATAACCATATCGGCGTACCGCTTACGTTGCTTGGCATAAGGAATGATGCGGAAATAGCCATTGTAGAAATGGGCGCTAACCATATCGGCGAAATCGCCGCGTATTGCCCTATAGCCCAGCCGGACTACGGGATGATCACTAATATCGGCAAAGCACACCTGGAAGGTTTCGGCAGCCTGGAGGGTGTACGCAAGGCGAAAGGAGAACTGTATGATTATATACGAAAAACGGGTGGAGCTATCTTTAGAAATACAGACCTGGAATACCTGGCAGACATGTCGGCGGATATCAAAGAGCAGATAACCTATGGCACTACCCGGGGACAAGTTACCGGGAAATCCCTCGAGGCCGGTCCCCT
This sequence comes from uncultured Taibaiella sp., assembly GCA_964519735.1. Lineage (GTDB taxonomy): Bacteria > Bacteroidota > Bacteroidia > Chitinophagales > Chitinophagaceae > Taibaiella. Next base: position 9,270 of record CAZFKK010000078.1, on the reverse strand, counting down.
GCTTCAAGTCGAATTATCCGTGCATGATACCACAGTCAACATTTCCACCCAACTCGTTGGCCAATACAACCTGGCTAATGTGCTGGCGGCCGCCAGTGTAGGTCATCATTTCCAGGTGGACCTTAACCTGATCCATCAGGCCATAGAAGCTTACAAACCCTCCAATAGCCGGTCACAATGGATAGAGGTCGGCTCGCGACAGATCATACTCGATGCTTACAATGCCAACCCCATCAGTATGAAAATGGCCATTGAAAATATAGCGGGCGTCGCACATGATAACAAATGGCTGCTGCTGGGCAGCATGAAAGAATTAGGCGCAACCTCGGCACAGGAACATCAGGCTATTATTGACCTGGCGCAACAACTTCATTTCCGGAATGTTATCCTTACCGGACCTGAATTTGAACAAACGGATCATCCTTACTTATGGTTGCCTGACTCGGAAGGAGTACGGAATTACCTGGTGAAACATCCTATAGACAATGCACTGCTCCTTATCAAAGGATCCCGGGGATCCAGGATGGAAATAACGCTGGAAGCTTTTTCCTGATCTGCCCGGAGGTGTTTTGTACGCTAAATTAAAATAAGGAGGGGGAGGGTAGAGAGAATATCAGCTATTTTTATCCAGCTTCTGATAAATAGAATTGTTGCTGACAAATTCGGGAACGATTACTTTCATTTTGCTTACCGTCTCCATCAGGAAATGCCCTTCTGCTAACTCTATCAATTCATCTATCTCTGTATAAACTGAAGCAAAATCATATTCCCGGACTCTGGCTATCATAATTTTCTCATGATAAGTGGGCATTGTATTTTCTGAATTATTCAACAATTCCTCATACAACTTTTCACCCGGCCTTAATCCACTGTAGATAATCTGTATATCCCTGTCCGGCTCTTTACCGGAAAGCCGGATCATTTTTCGGGCCAGGTCAACAATTTTCACCGGTCCGCCCATATCAAACACAAATATCTCGCCACCCTTTCCCATAGCTCCTGCTTCCAGCACCAATTGACAAGCTTCCGGAATCGTCATGAAATAACGGGTAATTTCCGGATGGGTTACTGTTATCGGCCCGCCTTCCTCCAATTGGGTCTTAAAACGGGGGATAACGGATCCGTTAGATCCCAATACATTACCAAAACGGGTGGTGATGAATTTAGTGTACTTCCTGGCAATTCCCCCGTTATGTCCCAGGGAACTGCTACCGGATTGGGCTATATATTTATAGTAAGACTGGATAAATATCTCGCATATACGCTTGGAAGCCCCCATAACATTAGTGGGGTTCACTGCCTTATCCGTAGAGATCATAACAAATTTCTCTACGCCATAACTCACAGACAACTCAGCCAGGATCTTGGTGCCCAATACATTATTGACTATAGCAGCAGAAGGATGTTCTTCCATTAGCGGTACATGTTTATATGCCGCTGCATGATAGACTATATCGGGTGCATAAATTTCAAATATCTGCTCCATCCGTACACGATCACAGATATCCCCGATAAACATTTTAATAGGTATATCATTGGGGAGAGACATACGTAATTCATGCAGAGGTGTTTCTGCGATATCGCAAGCTACTACTATAGTAGGATGATATTGCAGCACCTGACGTACAATCTCACTTCCAATAGATCCCGCAGCACCGGTTACCAATATTTTCTTATGACGTATTTCCTTACCCAGCTGTTCATTCTTTATTTTAATGACATCACGTTCCAGCAATTGTTCAATATTTACATTTTTCAATTGCTCGGGCTCCAGGGTATTATTGATCCATTTTTCACTGGCCGGTACCTGCTGAATGCGAATATTTAACTCAAGACAAATATCTACGAGATCGTTTAACCTTTGTTTACGAATAAACGGATCCGCAATAATTAACAATTCAACCCCCTCCCGGCTCAATCGCTCCAGGTTATGCTTATTAGCCCTGATCACCGGGGTTGATTCAATGATCTTTCCAATCAATTTTTCATTATCCTCAACAAAAGCCAGGATCTTAACCTCTGACCGCTGATTATCAGAGATCATCTTTTTCGCCAGCAGGCCTTCATACCCGGCATTGTATAATACTGCTTTAATAGATTTGCGCCGCACCGTAAATAAATAACTAAATACCCTCTTGATCATCAGACGGTAAATAATCAATAAAAAATTGACGCAGAGGAAATAGATCAATAAAGTCGATGCCGGGAATAAAGCAGCTTCTGAAGTATTTTTAGGATAGATATTTTCGATGACTATAAAAATAATGCAGACGATAATATTTACGGATAGTATTCTCCCGGTATCTTCTACAGAAGTATAACGGACAACGCCGGCATAGGTTTTAAAGGCAATTAGTAAGCATGCATTTACGGAGATCGTAATGCTTAATATCTTTAATAAAGGATAATGATTAAGTGAGGAAAGGTTAAAATTAGCACGAAGAACGAACGCCAAAGACATCGCTAGAATGCAACAACACAAATCTAACAAAAAAATAATCCATCTTGGAGCAAGACGTATTCTTTGTGTGGCCATAGGTGATAATGGTTTTTATAGGCGCATGCGGCAAAGGTAATGAATTAAGAAACGTTATCCATTTATAATTTATGACATGACTGAAATTTTAGGTCAGATTCAATTTATTTTAACCTTTCTCTAAATTTTCAATCAATGCATTAGCTTTGCACTTCATAAGGCAAGACGGTAAAATTAATCCTTTTGTTTGCTCCATCAACGGAATATTAACTTATATTAACATATCACATATTATTAATGATTAATAAATAACATTAGTAATTATCAACTATAATAAAATCAAACGCCCCTGTATCCAGCTATTACTATTATAATAAAAACCAATATTTTATGCGTATATTAATGGTCTGTTTAGGCAATATCTGCCGTTCACCTATGGCTGAAGGCATTATGCGTTCCGCTATAATCCGGCATAAGCTTGATTGGGAAGTAGATTCTGCCGGAACTACATCTTTCCATATCGGCGAACCCCCTCATCGGTTAACACAAAAAATATGCCATAAGCATAATATAAATATATCCGAGTTAAAAGCACGTCAATTTGTTGCAGAAGATTTTAAAAATTATGATAAAATTTATGCTATGGCGGTTGATGTATTAGAACAGATGAAGCATATTGCAGGAGCACAGTTTGATCCGGAGAAGATCCGATTATTTCTTGATGAATCCGACTTAATGGGGCAACAATCCGTTCCTGACCCATGGTATGGCTCCGAAGACACCTATGCCGAAGTGTTTACACTTATAGAACAAACTTGCAATGCGATTGTTCATAAATACAAATAATTCATAAATCATATATTCCCAATTAATATAATTCAGGCTCCAATTTTCAAAGAATGAAACCATCTATTCCTCAGGGTACCCGCGACTTTTCTCCGGTAAGTGTAAGAAAAAGACAATTTATTTTCCGCCATATCAGTTCTGTGTTCGAATTGTACGGTTTCCAACCCCTGGAGACCCCATCTATGGAGAACTTAAGCACCCTGATGGGAAAATATGGAGAGGAGGGCGACCGGTTGATCTTCAAAATCCTGAATAACGGCCTGAACGATCCCAAGAACACGGATAAGGCCCGAAATGCTTTTGAAAATGTTTTAAAGGGGAAAAATGACACCAACCTGACGGAACGTGCACTTCGTTATGACCTCACCATACCTTTTGCCCGGTATGTCGTTATGAACCAGCACGAACTGGCATTCCCGTTTCGCCGCTATCAGATTCAACCTGTGTGGCGCGCAGATCGTCCGCAAAGAGGTCGGTACAGAGAATTCTGGCAGTGTGATGCCGATGTTGTCGGCAGCAATTCATTGATTAATGAAGCAGAACTGCTTTGTTTATACAGGGAGGCCTTTCATGCATTGCAGCTACCCGGTATTACCATCCATATCAATAGCCGTAAGATACTTGCAGGGCTTGCGGAATGTTGTGGTGCACCCGAAAGGCTGACAGACATTACCGTTGCCATTGACAAACTGGATAAAATAGGGCTGGAAGGCATTTCTAATGAAATGAAACTCCGTGGCCTGAATGACACACAAATCCTGTTTATCCAGGAATACCTGCAGGTCAAAGGCGACACAGAGCACCAGTTGCTCCAAATGGAAGATTTGCTGGCTGCAAGCGCCAGTGCCCGGGAAGGCATACAGGAGATCAGGCAGACACTGGCTTACCATAACCAGTTAAAAAAAGCAGAATGGTCCAATGAAATTGCCGTAAATTTCAGTTTAGCCCGGGGATTAAATTATTATACAGGCATCATCGCCGAAGTAACTACCACGGCTGTACGCATGGGAAGCATTGGTGGCGGCGGCCGCTACGACGACCTGACGGGTTTGTTCGGTTTAAAAGGACTCTCCGGTGTAGGCATTTCCTTTGGCATTGACCGGATATATGACGTCATGGAAGAACTAAACCTGTTCCCGGAGGAACTTAGTTCCGGCACTGTTATCCTCTTTATCAATATAGAACCGGCAGCAGAAAACCAGGTTCTGGCTTATATTTCCTTATTGCGACAAGCAGGTATCGCTGCCGAATATTTTCCTGACAAAGCTAAATTAGACAAACAGATGAAATATGCCGATAAAAGGAAAATAGCTTTTGTGGGTATCGTGGGCAGTACAGAATTGCAGGAGCAGGTGATTAATGTAAAAAATATGCAAACCGGGTTGCAGGAAAAGTTAAGCTTTGACGCATTAAAAACGATGCTGGCCAAAACCAGAAATTAAGTCTAACCCTCCTTAAGCTTATGTTACTTCCACAGCAGATGATAAATCGCCCCTTATAAAGCACCATTCTCTTTGATTCATCATCTGCTGACAAATTGCTGATACCTGACCCCTAAAAACAAAAAGCCCTGGAGAAGTTCATTTTCCGGAAGGTCAATAAATGGAATAAATGAGAAATTTATTGATACAGGAAATATTTCTTACCTTTGCGCCTAATTTTTTGTTGAGGATTTATTATACATGGCGCAGAAATATCAGGAATATAAGCAGTTAAATATGCCTGCCATTGAACAGGAATGGCTAAAGAAATGGCAGGACGGGAATTTTTTTGTAAAAAGCATCCAGATCCGGGAAGGCAATCCCCCTTTTGTTTTCTATGAAGGCCCTCCCAGCGCCAATGGCATGCCTGGTATTCATCATGTGATCTCCCGTACGCTAAAAGACCTGGTTTGCCGTTATAAAACGATGCAGGGCTTCCAGGTAAAACGTAAAGCAGGATGGGATACCCATGGCCTTCCTGTAGAGCTGGGTGTTGAGAAATTATTGGGCATTACCAAAGAAGATATAGGCAAAAAAATATCCGTTGAAGAGTATAATGCCGCCTGCCGCCGGGAGGTGATGAAATATAAGGACAAATGGGATGAGCTCACTACGAAAATGGGCTATTGGGTGGATCTGTCCGATCCTTATATCACTTTTGACAATAATTATATTGAAACACTCTGGTGGGCGCTGAAGGAACTTTATAAAAAAGAGTTACTTTATAAAAGCGTCAGCATCCAGCCTTACTCCCCTGCTGCAGGTACCGGATTGAGCTCTCATGAACTCAATCAGCCTGGCACCTATAAAAATGTCAAAGATACTACTGCAGTAGTTCTGTTTCCTGCAGTAGCAGATCCCAGGTTAAACAGTCCTGCAGATGAAATGGTCTATTTCATGGCCTGGACGACCACCCCCTGGACTTTACCCTCTAATACGGGTCTTACAGTAGGCCCTGACATTGATTATGTCCTGGTCAAAACATTTAATCCCTATACGCATCGAGCCATTCATGTTATACTGGCAGAAGCGTTATTAAGTAAATACTTCAAACCCGAAGGTGAAAACGGGGATTTTGAACAATATACGGCTGAAACAAAATTGCTGCCCTGGACCTTACTGGAACGTTACAAAGGAAGCGACCTGGAAGGCATACGGTACCAGCAATTATTGCCCTTCGACAGCAACAGACCCGAATTGAGCGGCGGTGACCCTTTCCGTGTGGTAACAGGAGATTTTGTTACCACAGAAGATGGTACGGGTATCGTACACACCGCTCCGGCCTTTGGTGCAGATGATTATAAAGCAGGGCAAAAACACAATCTGGGTATCTTCACCCTGATAGATAAACAAGGCAAATTTATCGAGGGAAGCGGTATATTTTCCGGACGTTATGTTAAGAACTACAAAGATGATCCCGATTACAAGGATGTAGATGTGGATATTGCTGTGCAATTGAAGCATGAAGGACTGGCCTTTAAGATAGAAAAGTACGAACATAGTTACCCTCATTGCTGGCGAACAGACAAACCCATCCTTTATTATCCCCTGGATGCCTGGTTTATCAAAACAACAGCGCTGAAGGACAGGATGATAGAACTTAATAAAACCATCAACTGGAAACCTAAAGCTACCGGAGAGGGCCGTTTCGGTAACTGGCTGGAAAATATGGTGGACTGGAACCTGAGCCGGAGCCGGTTTTGGGGAACTCCCTTGCCGGTATGGTGTTCCGAAGACGGTTCCCAAAAAATATGCATTGGCTCGCTGGAAGAACTTAAAGCGGAATTAAAGAAAGCCATAACAGCAGGTGTAATGCCGGCAGATAGCGACATCGAACGCCTCACCTCAGACCTGCATAAACCGTTTGTAGATGACATAAAACTGGTTTCTGAAAGCGGGCAGCCCCTATTCCGGGAACCGGATCTCATAGATGTCTGGTTTGACAGCGGCGCTATGCCTTATGCGCAATGGCATTTCCCTTTTGAGAACAAAGAAATATTTGCACAGAACTATCCCGCCGATTTCATCGCCGAAGGAGTAGATCAGACCCGGGGCTGGTTTTATACCCTTCATGCCCTTGGTGCGCTATTGAAAGAATCCGTCCAGGAAGAACTTGAAAAAGCAGGCCTGGAAGTTAATGACGAAAAGTACCCCGGCCTGGCTTATAAAACCGTAGTATCTAATGGCTTGGTCTTAGATAAGAACGGCAATAAAATGAGTAAAAGGGTGGGCAATGTGATAGACCCTTTTGAAACCATAGAAAAACATAGTGCGGATGCCACCCGCTGGTACCTCATCACCAATGCTTCGCCCTGGGATAGCCTTCGCTTTGACATTGAAGGCATCCGGGAAGTGCAACGGAAGTTTTTCGGCACCTTATACAACACTTATCAATTTTTTGCCCTATATGCAAATGTAGATCAATTTTCATTCCGGGAAAAGCATGTCCCTGTTGCCGAAAGGCCGGAACTGGATCGCTGGATCCTTTCCGCCTTGAATACCCTGATCAATACGGTAACAAAGGCTATGGACGACTATGAACCCACACAGGCAGGACGGGCCATAGAATTATTCGTGGATGAGCAGCTCAGCAATTGGTATGTTCGTCTGTGCCGTCGCCGCTTTTGGAAGGGAGAGTATGAGCATGACAAGATATGTGCTTACCAGACCCTATATGAATGCCTGGACCAGCTATCCCTGCTCATCGCCCCGATAGCTCCTTTTTTTGCCGACTGGCTGTTCAACAACCTGAACCAGGTAACCGGGCGGTCCCACCAGGAGTCCGTTCACCATTCCTTATTCCCAAAACGGGATCACACCCTTATTGATCAGGACCTGGAAGACAGGATGCAACTGGCCCAGGATATTTCCTCGCTCGTATTATCCATACGTAAAAAAGTAAATATCAAAGTACGTCAACCTTTGCAGAAAATACTGATCCCTGTATTGGACCCTCATATCCAACAGCAGATCCAGGCGGTAGCTCCCATTATATTATCTGAAGTAAATGTTAAATCTATTGAATATCTTTCAGATACAGATGGTTTTATCAAAAAGAAAATAAAGCCTAACTTCAAAGCGCTAGGCACCAGGTTAGGCGCTACTATGAAAGCTACAGGTATCGCTATTGCCCAATTGGGGCAATCCGACATCGCTAAGCTGGAACGGGAACAACAAATGGATCTAACTGTAGGCCAAGAAGTAATCAATATTACTCTGACAGATGTAGAAATAATTGCTGAAGACATCCCGGGATGGTCCGTGGCCAATAAAGACAGCCTTACCGTAGCCCTGGATATTGGTATAAGCCCTGTATTACAGGAAGAAGGTAATGCCCGGGAACTGGTCAATAAAATACAAAAAATAAGAAAAGAGAGTGGATTAACACTTACAGATAGGATTAATATACAAATTGAAGAACAAGTTTCGCTAAAAGCTGCAATCCTGAACTTTAATGATTATATTCGCTCCGAAGTTTTGGCAGATGTGATAGAGTTAGTAGCTACAGTTAATGATGCGGGTGTCCCTGTAGAAATAAATGATGTCACATTAAAAGTTTTAATTATTAAAAACTCCTAGTCATGGCCACTAAAAAGAAAACAGCTTCTGAAACTGTAAAAAAAGCAGCGCCTGCCAAAAAAGCAGCGCCTGTAAAGAAGACTGCGGCTACGAAAAAGGCAGCGCCCCAAGCTGTAAAAAAAGCAGAAAAAGCACCATCTGCATCAAAAACTACTGACATTAAAAAAGTAGTGTCCACAAAACCAGCAAAAAAAACAGCGCCGGAGAAGGCTAAAGTTTCCGCCGATACTAAAGCGCCGGAGAAGAAAACTACTCAACCGACAACATCAACAAAAAAAACAGCAACTGCTGCCTCTAAAGAAGTAACCAAGGCAACAAAAGTAAAAGAGGTCGTCCCCAAAGTGACCCCGGCGCCCACGAAAGAGGTGCTTCCTAAAAATATGGCTAAAACTACAGATAAAAAGACAAAAACTATTATTCACAAACAGGTAAGTACAGTACCCTCTGCAAGATCGGAAATTGTGGATGCGGTACGCCCCCTTCCCCGTAAGACCACGAATAAACCAGGCGTTATTATTGCCCATCGTAAAGTCGAAAAGAAAGTAAATCTGGATGAACCAGGTATAACTATGAAAGAATACAATCCACCTACGAGGTCCTTATTGGACGAACCGGAACATACTTCCGGCCCTGTTTTTCGCTATAGCGATGAAGAATTAAATGAATTTAAGGAGCTGATCACCAAAAGGCTGGACAATGCACGTAAAGAACTCAATTACCTGCAAGGTCTTATTACCCGGAAGGATGAAGCAGGAACCGATGATACCGACAACCGTTTCAACCATATGGAAGACGGAAGCGGCGCCATGGAACGGGAACAATTATCCCAGCTTGCAGGCCGGCAGATCCAGTTTATCAACCATCTGGAGAAGGCGATGATCCGGATTG
>CAZFKK010000077.1:9063-11198 GCA_964519735.1 uncultured Taibaiella sp. | reverse complement strand
ATTTACCCCGGCAATGAAGATATAGAAAGAATGCCTGATAGTGATCAGGATTATCGTTTGCCCGAACAATTGCCTAAGGTGGATGAAAATGAAAAAGTGCAGGAAGAAGAAGTGCAGGGAGAGGCAGGAGATCCGTTGATAGATGAACGGACGGATCTGACAGAAGAAGAGCTTGTTATGCTGGAAGATGGAGCTTCCGATCTGTCCAGTGATGAGACATTAGCCTCGGACCTTCTGGACGATACGGATGAAGAAGGGGATGCATTGAATGAAGGACCGGATGAAGATAACCTGTTTGATACCGGAGAGGATCTGGATATGCCTCCGGATGTTAATGATCCGGATGGGTATACAGATGGGCAGGATAAAGAGTAACTTACGTAACAAGGCCATCCAGGTAACAGCCTGGTCGGTATTTAATCTAAACACTAACGGGAGGAAGAGGAATTTATAGGATACATTTTCCTCTGTTTTGAAAATAATTTATATTATGGAAGACAAAAGTAAATCTATGGAAAAGCTTCATTTTTCTATACGCATTCATGCACCGAAGGAAAAAGTTTGGGACACCATGCTTCAGGACGAGTCCTACAGGGAATGGACCAGCGTATTTAGTGAGGGCTCCTACTATGAAGGTAGCTGGGAAGAAGGTAGTAAAATATTATTTTTAAATCCGACAGGATCCGGAATGGTGTCGAGGGTGGTGCAAAACAGGCCTTATGAATTTGTTTCCGTTGAACATTTGGGTTTTGTAAAAGATGGGGTAGAAGATCTGGATAGCGAAGAAGTAAAGGCTATGGCAGGGGCGCATGAAAATTATACCTTCAGAGAAACAGAGGGAATAACAGAAGTTAGTGTAGATACAGACACGAACGATGAATATAAGGCTATGTTTGAAGATATATGGCCGAAGGCTTTGTTGAAGCTGAAAGAACTCGCTGAAAAATAGTCCGGCTTTTTGGGCTTGTATAACTTTCAGCACGTTCTTTCAGAATTTTCTGTTCCTGTTTACTGACATTGGGTTGCAATGTTATTTTTGAGACCACTTTATCACCTTTTCTGTTTTCAACAAGATGCCCTCTTCATCAGTAATTCTTAATAAATAAATACCCTCAGGAAAAGCGCCGATAAATATGTGATGTGTATTATATTGCTGCGCAATAACTTTACCATCTACACTCAGTACAGTTACCTTTACTTTAAAAGGTGCATTTACAGCGACAACATTTTTTGTAGGATTAGGGTAGATAGTGATCTGGTCAGCCCAGGCGGTTATAGGCTCAACACGTACATTGCTTACCACGTAAATAGCAGAAGTATCGGTACAACCATCTGCATTGGATACAATAACCTGGTAAGCTCCGTTTCTTGTGACAGAGTGCTTACTCTGTGTAGCTCCGGGAATAATATCTCCGTCCAGTAGCCATTGGTAGGTAGCAAAGGGTCCGCCTGTGGCGCCTAGTTCAAAACCATTAACGGTAATAAAAGTAGTGATGTACGATAGGTTTATTTCGTAAGTTTCTGAATGACGGTGGCACATGCTCGTGTTATAGGTCACTTTGTAGGTACCACCTTTATCAACGACGATAGACGCGGTAGTATCTCCTGTATTCCATACATAGTTATATCCTGATGCTGGTTGCCGGCTTTGGATGTCGATAAGAACCTCAGCTCCATTGGAACATACTATGGTATCAAGTTTGTAAAAAGAAGAATCACTGTTGGAAGGTATAACAACCTCATTGTTAAAAGGTTGCCAAGCTAATGAACTGCCGGTCGCCAGTGCTATTTCCCTATTGTTATATTGGCAAGCTGTACCGGACAGGTTGGGCTGGTGTATGCGGCTCAGGAAGGAAGCCGCACCGAAACCCGGAAGCCCTCCTGCAACATATATCGTATCATTGTAGAGCTTCAGATGACCGGTAACAAGACCGGTTTCAGCGACATAGGTTATGGACTGTGCTATTCGGGTAGAGTCGTGAACGCTCACGTCGTACTGGTAAATGCCGGCATACGAGCCCCCACCTTGTTGATAGGATATTTGGGCGTACAATTTAGAATTGTCAGGAGAGAAGCAGACACTTGATCCGGCGCGATAAAGGGATGCAAAAAATCTATCGCGATGCAATGCCATT
>CAZFKK010000077.1:2770-9053 GCA_964519735.1 uncultured Taibaiella sp. | reverse complement strand
TGTCTAACCCGATCGTAACGGCGTTGGAAATTCTTCCGGTGGCTGCATTGAAGTCCGCAATGCATAATCTGTTCAAAGGATAATTGGCCCCGGCTTTGTTGGTGATTAACGCGATTTTCCTCCTATTCGGCGAAATGGCCATTTGTGAAGGTTCCATCTGCAAGGGTAAAGGGGAAATAACCGGGTTGGGATCAATACCTTGCGGGGTGATATGGTACGCTTTTATGCTCTTTTTATCCCCGTGGTACACCAGCAACCATACGTCATCACAGTTGTCGCCGAGCACCGCAATCATCACGGGCGATGGGCTATCAGCGTCCAGCAAGACATTTTCGTACGCGGGATCAACATCCCCCCTGTTGTTGTCCATAGACATATCAACAATAGAGTAGAACAAGCCTGTTGGCTTAGGTTGTAGTCGCATGTTCAGGCTGTCAGGTGTATTTAATGAAAACACATAGTATCTTCCTGGCTGGCTAATAATCGGCACAATAGCCGTGCCCCAGCTGGTATCCCTCAGTGTTCCATTAATCATTACCTGTCCGGAACCCTTGAAGAATTGTTTGCCGTTCGTGTAAAATAAGAGTTTGCCGGTCACAGGATCTGCTATGGAGCTGGTACTGTTAATTTGGGCGTTTCTGAACCAGGGTGCGCTCGATAGAAAAGGTACAGGGCTTCCCGTGTTAAAATTCAGGCCGGCATAATCGCCGAAGCACCAGACACTGTTCGCTTTAAGGAAGCGAGGCTGCTGATTATAATACCTCGCCTGTCCGTAGGTGGCCGGAAGGGTACTGCCTAAAAATAGCGTTATAAAAAGTAAAAATTTCGTCTTCATCGGGAAGGGTGCTTAGTAATTATAAAAATATTGCCTGCGTGCGTTATCTGATGTAAATTTACATGTTATAACCTATACAAAGGTGTTTGCTTTTGTCTTTTTAAAAAAGAGTAAAAACACTCATTTGTCAAATAGGCGGTTTCATGAAAAAAGCTACTTTTGAGCCCTATACCTGGTTTTGCACTTAAACAATATTGTATGAAAGAGAAGTATTCTTACCGGTGCTGTCTTTTGGGGGTGTTATTACTTATTGCCTCAGTAAAGACCTACGCGCAGGAGAAGCCACAGGTACTGGGAATCAGTGATACCGGGAGCGTGGTCAGGCTGATCGAGGAGGCTATGGCACAAAGAACAATTTCAAATACCGATCAGGCATTGCATTCGGCACAGAAGGCCTTGCAGCTGGCTATTGCCAGGGATAGCAAAGCCGGGATAGCGGAAGCAATGATAGTTATAGCGCTCTGCTATAAGGACATGGGCAATTATCTGAAAAGTAAACAACTTTTATACCTGGCCTGGCCTCATTGCACAAAGGCTGAGCCTTACTCAGAACATATTATGACTTACTTGTATAGTCAACTGGGGAGTATATATGGTCTTCTTGGCGACAACGACTCCAGCATATACTTTTTGCATGAAGCGTTAGGGAACGTTAAGAATGGCCGGACCAGAGATAGCTTTTTTACGCTTGAACTATTTAGCAATATTGGTACCTCATGGATGCAAAATAAGGACTTGGACAAGGCCTTGTATTACCACAGGAAGGCTGAAGTGCTGGCTAAAAAGTTGCGGGATACCCTAACCCTGGCTACCTTATATTCTAACATCGGAACTGTTTATCGAATCCAAAAAGATAGTGTTCGCGCTATGAATTATTTAGAGGCCTCGTTGAAACTCTATCAGCTAAAAAGGGCGAAAAAAATATACCCTATACAGTTTTTATACTATTCTATGGGTACTATACAACCTACTTTAGCCGATGCGATGCCTTATTACAATAAAGCTTTAGCCATGGACAGTCAAAGCGTTAATGCTGCCGCAGTATATGAGTTGATCGGTCAGGCTTACTTTGACGCCGGGGCCTATGGGGAGGCAGAAACTTACTACAAAAAATCAGAAGAGTTAAGTAAGCGGAAAGGATTAGAAGGACATCTTCTGGCCGTCTATCCCATGCTGGCTTCTGTCTATGAAAAATTGAAGTTGTACCAACTGGCCTACCAGTACCAAACAAAGTTTGTCACTTTAAACGATAGCTTGCGGACGTTGGAGAAAAATAAAGTGATCAACCAGTTGGATGTAAAGCACCGGGTAGCCGAAAAAGACAAAACGTTGGCAGAAAACAAGGCAAAACTCTACCGGCAGCAACAATGGATGATCGCTTTTGCAGGGAGTATATTGCTTTTAACCAGCGTATCCCTGGGGGTATATCGAAGCCATCATTATAAACAAAGAGCACAAAAAGCCCGCTTGCAAAACCTGGAACAGCAAGAAAAGATCGGCAAGCTACAAGCCAAAATGCAAGGAGAGGAGGAGGAGCGTAGTCGCATAGCCCGGGAATTACATGACGGTATTAATGTACTGCTTTCGGCAACGAAGATGAACTATGCTTCACTGGGTAAGGAGTATAAGGGCCTGTCAGAAGCCCCCAGCTATGGTGTGATCATGGGACTGTTGAATGAGATGGGATTGGAGTTGCGCACGATTACGTACAAACTGGTTCCCGAGTTATTAATACAGCAAAGTCTTCCTGATGCGGTAGAAACTTTTTGTGACCTGATCAGGAGAAGTAAGCAGCTGCATATCGAGTTCCAGTCCTGGGGATCTTTTAGTACGCTGCCGGCCGAATATTGCTTTGCCATCTATCGTGTGGTTCAGGAGTTGGTACACAACATCATCAAGCATGCAAATGCAACCAGCGTACTCATTCAATTGAGACACCAGGATAGAATATTATGTCTTACGGTGGATGATAATGGTGACGGTTTTAACGAAAGGAAGACAGGGATGGGGTTGGGCTTGCAAAGTATCCGTAGCCGTGTCGAAGGCTTGGGAGGGCAGGTGGTCTTTAGCTCAACCGCAGGCGAAGGGACAAGCGTAGAAGTGGAGCTTCAGACCACGGTGCCTGTTGTATAGGATCGTTGTCAGGTAGACTTAAACTTAATAGTGACATGAAAATAGTTATTCTGGATGATCATCCGTTATTGATAAAGGGTTTGCAAGCCATGTTGAGCCATTATGCCGATATAAACATTATTGGTACTTATCTCAACGGAGACGCGTTATTGGAAGCCTTAAAAGATAAGCCCGCGGACGTTTTACTGCTGGATATACAAATGCAGGATCAAATGGGCGATGAAGTGGCCGCTATATTGCAAAAGTTATATCCCGAAATGATGATCCTGGTATTGACTAACCTGGAACATCAATACTATATCCGGACGATGCTACAGCATGGTGTACGTGGCTATGTATTGAAAAGCAGCGATGAAAGTATTTTACTGGAGGGCATCAGGGCGGTAGCCAGAGGAGATATCTATTTCGACCCCAGTATCAGGAGGGAGGCATTAAAAGAGCAAAAGAGCAATAAAGACCAGTTTCCTTCTTTGACCCGGAGAGAGAAGGAAATTTTGCATCTCCTGACCTTAGATTATAGTAGCAAGGATATTGCAGAGAAACTATTTTTGAGTCCGAGGACCATAGAAAACCACCGGATGCACCTGCTTCAGAAGATGGATGTAAAAAATTCTGCCAGCCTTATAAAAAAGGCGATAGAGCTGGGGCTCATCAATATGAAGTCTTAATCCTTCTTTTTTCGTAAATGAGTGTTTTTACTCTTTTCCTTCCCTCCGGAATAGATCATTTTTGTGATGAGATAAAGATTATTCATTTTTAACTTTAAAGTATGTACAAAAAAATAGTTACTCTTTTAGTATGCTTAGGTACGTTGATTGTGGTGCGGGCCCAATACCAGCCGGTAGCGCTCACGGGATTTACGGACGATGTGATTGCCAACGGGGTGGGAGACGCGTCGTCTTCGACTACTAATTCTATCGGCAAAGCGGATAGCAACTGGGCCTTGGTAGCGGCAGATTTTAAAGCTACCCCTACAAGCAGTCCGCCTGCCAGAGCCTTGCCTGCCAATGGGATAATAAATTCTTCCTGGGCAACGGTTCCGTTTTCGTTTCAACTGGCAGATTATTCCGCTCCCAATTCATTACGCCTTACAGAAGCTAGTCCTACAGGTACGCTTACCTTTGTAACGCCACGTTCCGCCTCTTTGTTAATGATAGGTATGTTAGGTAGTCATCCTGACCCTCCGCCGGGGTCTCAAGGACGTCCTGTTGTCGAAATTGATGTTAATTTCACCGATGGTTCTGTTCAGACGAATGGAAACGTAGCACTCCATTCCTGGTTTGTTACCATAAATAATTCCTTTGCCATGGCGGGTATTGGCCGCGTCAGCAGGGGGAGTAGTCTAAATCCAATCAATGTGTTGCATGGTACTGCAACGATCCCCGCCCTACCCATGATAAATGTGGCAATAGCCCCTGCTAATTATGGCAAAACTATCAAAAGTCTTACTATAAGGCGCCCTGCCCTCATTGATGCGGGTATAGGTGCAGGAGCTATTGTGCATATATTGGCAGTATCGGCTAGAGCGGTGTGTGAGATTCCGGCTAATCAGCCAACGGCACTCACATTTACGCCCGCACTGAATGCTTTGAACGGTACATTCACAGCCGCTGCAGGCAATCCTACGAATTACCTGGTGGTAAGGTATCCGGCAGGCGCAACCGTTTCCCCTCCGGAAAATTATACCTCGTATACTGTTGGACAGACCTTGGGATCAGGCACAGTAATAGCAACGCTTGCCGCATCAACTACTAATTTCAGCACATCCGGCTTGAGCGCTGGTACCACTTACGATTTCTATGTGTACGCTTACAATACCGGAACAGCTTGTGGCGGACCCACTTATTTGTTGTCTTCCCCCCTTAAGGGTAGCGGAACGACCAATGCCTGCACGGGAGGCTCGGGCACAATAGTTGTGGGGCCGGGAGGAGCGTACCCTTCGCTTACGGACGCACTAGCTGTTATTAATACACAGGGTGTGGGAATAACCGGCCCTACTGTGCTGGAATTGAACGCCAACTACAATAGTAGCGCTGAGGTTTTCCCGATAATGATCAAAGATAATGGTTGTTATACAGATACCCGCAGCCTTTCAATTCGACCTGCTGCCGGAGCCAATGGATTGAAGATAATCGGAAATAACGCTGGGCCAACGTTAGCGCTAACCGGTGCTAGTTATGTGGTCATTGATGGTACGCCGGGCGGTAGTACGGAAGCGAGTAGTATTGCTGTGACGCCAATGGGGAACTATAATTCCAAAAATCTAAATATCGTCAATACCAATGACAAGGGTGTAGCTGTAATGATCGATACAAATTCAGTGAGCAACACCATAAAATTTTGCGATTTGCAAGGGCAGAATAATACGCCTGCCAATATGCCTAATACCATTGCCGGTGTCGTGTACATAGGAAATAGCGGCTCAAAAGCAAGCATTGGAAATGATAAAGTAGTCATCGATCATTGCAATATTCATGCAACCTCTAAAACTACACTTCCATCCATGGGAATTTATGTAAACGGATTCGCTAATACCTTACGAAGAATTGATGTACGGTTTAACGACAGTGGGACCATTAGCAATAATAATATCTATGATTTTTTCCATGCTTCAGCTAATTCCACAGGTGTCGAATTGACGCAGGGCGTCAATGCCTGGACCATAATGGGGAACAGCCTTTTCCAAACCCAGACACAATATTATAACAGTGGTGCAAAACATAAGGTAATTTCGATTGCCACTGGAGAAGTAACGCCCGGAGTACAAAATAACAGTGTAGGCAATAGCTTCACAATTTCTGGAAACTATATTGGCGGAAGTGCGCCGGAATGTAGGGGAACTCCCTATACAGTGGATGGCTCGTATGTTATCAATACTATGGAAGGGATACGTGTTGATGTAGCAGACGCTTCTACCAATCCAATTTCTTCCGGCGGTTTTGTTACAGTACCCTCTTCTGTACAAGGCAATGTGATTCAGAACATATTTTTTACTTCGGGTGCCACTGGTACTGCAAAGGCCATTACTGATGTTTTTCATGGTATCGTGTGTCAAAATAGTGGTCGTGTCGATATTGGTGATATAGTGGGCAACACCATAGGATCTGTTACCCAAAATGAATCGATTGTAATTCGAAGTGCCAATTATTCAGGAGCGAACGGTATTACCTTAAATAACCTGGTAACTACGAGGGTATCAACCCCTCCGGCACCTGCTTTCCTGGTACGAAATAACAAAATTGGGGGTATGAAAATAGGTGGTCCGGGGACGATAAGCGGCATCTATGTGGGTATGCCGGCTGGCCTGGCGCTAAG
>CAZFKK010000077.1:0-2760 GCA_964519735.1 uncultured Taibaiella sp. | reverse complement strand
GGTACTGCCACCCAGATAGTGTTGATAGATAGCAATATTATTGGTAGTTTATCATTACCGAATAGTATTGTTGCTGCGGATGCAGGTACATTACCTAGCATTGCCGGGGGAATTATTATAGCACCGGACGTTACCTTGGGTAAGTTGGATATTACTCATAATAAAATAGCGAACATTACAAACAATTCTGTGGCGCCGTCGGATGCTTATCTCTTCGGTATGGTGATTGGCTTTAATAAGCCTTCAGCTTCCATATCGCTTAACTCAGTGGTGGGCAATTCAATTCGAAAACTGCACTCCGCTTCACAAACTATCTCGAAGAGCGACACTCTTCCCGGAATGCAATATGCAGTAACGGGCATCTATGCCAATACATCAAAAGCGGTAGCGGCAAACATCAGCAATAATATTATCGATTCTCTGGTGGCCAGCGCTAATGTCGG
Source organism: uncultured Taibaiella sp. (assembly GCA_964519735.1). GTDB lineage: Bacteria > Bacteroidota > Bacteroidia > Chitinophagales > Chitinophagaceae > Taibaiella. Next base: position 2,317 of record CAZFKK010000077.1, on the reverse strand, counting down.
TGTAAAAGTGGCAGGCTTATTTTTTAGTGGTGCAGCTACAGTGAAGCATACCCTAAGTAAAAACTTTGTGCACAGCCTGGACGCTACTGCAGGAAACGCATCCTCTGCTATTACCGGGATTCATTATCAGGCCGGAACTTCCGACATTAGTAATAACATGATACGCATGGGCATTAAACCCAATGGCTCTTCTATAACAGCTCCTGTTTCGATCAATGGTATTCTTTCTGCAGCTACCGCCGCCAACAATTTCTATTTTAACAGCGTATATATCGGAGGCACGGGTGTCGGAGCGACGGGAGCTCAAAATACCTATGCATTTACAAGAACGGTTGCTTCCGATATTTATGACATCAGGAACAATATATTCGTCAATAACCGCAGCAATACGACATCTGGTGGAAAGCATTATGCGATTAGCTTTTCTTCGACAAATACTGGCGCTTCCCCCAATTACAACGTATATTTTACGAAGGGTACGGGTGGTGTCTTTGGATATGACGGAACAAAGGATGTCGCTACCTATGGAGCAGGTTGGATAAATAGCGATGTGAACAGCCGGACGCTCGATCCTCAATTCATAAGGCCAGAGGGCAATCTTACTACTGTGGATCTGCACATCAACACAACCATTGGTACGCCGGTAGAATCGGCAGGAATACTTATTCCTGAAATTACGGAGGATTTTGATGGAAATGTCAGGAGCGAGTTTTCGCCAACGGATATTGGTGCCGATGCAGGAAATTTTGTTATGCCAAGTGTTACCATAGGGGGCAGCACTGTAGTTTGTATTGGTGGTACGTTGACACTTACGGCATCATCGGGGCTTCCAAGTCCTACTTATACATGGAGTGGCCCTAATAGCTTTTCAGCAACAGGGACGACTATGACTATACCCAATATGACCGCGGCCAGGGCGGGAATCTATACATTAACAGCATCTTCGGGGTCTGCAAGTTACACGGCTACCACTACAGTGACAGTTGGAGCACTGCCTGTTATATCTTCAATTAAGAGCAACAGTCCGGTCTGCACGGGTAAAGAATTGAATTTGACGGTAACGGCAACCGGAACGGGAACTTTAGGATATCAATGGTCCGGCCCCAACGGCTTTTCTTCTTTACAGCAAAACCCGGTCAGGAATAATGTTACACCCGGGGATGCGGGGAGCTATAAAGTCACTGTGACCGCAGGGGTGTGCTCGGTGTCAGACAGTACAACAGTAGTGATTAATCAGTCTCCGGCTATACAATCGGTTTCCTCTAATGGTCCATTGTGTGAGGGCGATCAGTTGAACCTTTTTGTCACTGCTACAGGACCTCAAGCGTTAACTTACCAATGGAATGGTGCCAATAATTTTAATGCTATACAACAAAATCCTTTAAGGAACAATATGACTTTTTCGGATTCCGGAAAGTATACTGTTTCTGTAACCAGTGGCTTATGTTCTGTATCGGACACAATTATGGTGGTAGTGAAATCCCGGCCTGAAATAACGTCTATTGATAATAATGGCCCTCTCTGTCCCGGCGATAGTCTTCATTTGTCGGCAGAAGCGAGTAAAGGCACGGGACAACTCCTCTATGAGTGGAGTGGCCCTGGTGGCTTTTCTTTTCTCGGACAGGATGCTTCCAGATTGGCGGTAACTACAGTGGATTCTGGTGTATATTTGCTGAAAGTGATGGATGATTATTGCTCGGCAACAGACAGCACGCTGGTTGTTGTTCATTCGATGGTTAAGCCCATGGTCACTTATGTGAATTATACCTTGAGTACCGGTGCATATGCTATCTACCAGTGGATAAAAGACGGTGAGACTATCCCGGGAGCAACTAATGACAGCTATAGCATAACCTCGAACGGGGACTACCAGGTTGCCGTGGCCAGCACAGATGGCTGCGCAGATACTTCCCTGGTGCATAAGGTGACAGACTATGTCGGAATAAATGAAATGGCCGCCATCGCAGCAAAAGTAAGGGTCTATCCTAATCCTGCGACAGATATCATTTATGTACAATCGCCGGTTCGTTTAAACCTTGCGCTTACGAATATGGACGGACGGGTGATCCGGCAAATGACGGACGTTAATGAGTTGTCCTTAAAGGGCCTAGCTGGTGGCATGTACTTATTGCGTATTACAGACCGGGATGGAAACCTGATCAAAGCAGAAAAGGTGATCAGGGAAAAAGAATAGCTTTATTGGTCAGAAATTCGTCCCAAAAACGTCCCAAATTCTAAATAGAAACCCCCATAGCTGTAAGGTTATGGGGGTTTCTATTTGATCTTTCGTGCCCAGGACTGGATTCGAACCAGCACA
>CAZFKK010000076.1:0-11254 GCA_964519735.1 uncultured Taibaiella sp. | reverse complement strand
GCACCCCTTATGGCTGCTACAGTTTCAGGAGACAGCTTAGCCTGTGCCGGAACCCCACATTGGTATCAGTCGGAATCGGACAACCTGGCACATACTTACCATTGGCTGCTCCCGGATACATGGTTGGGTAATTCAGATAGCAGCAGTATTGAAATCATACTTGGAGATCAGGATGGTAGTATCCGGGTATATGCGCAAAGTGCCTGTGGTGGCATTAGTGATACGGCTTTCCTGCAAGTAACTGTAGTGCCATTGCCGGAACCTAAGCTCAGAAACAATAATGGTATTTTATCCACCACCCAGGTTTATGAAAGCTACCAATGGATGCGAGATGGGGAGACTATTGAAGGAGCGACTGCAGGTACTTATCTTGTGGATAAAAATGGGCGCTATTCCTTACGGGTGAGTAATACGGAAGGTTGCGAAGGAATATCTGATACGATGTTAATGGAAGGCGTTGGTATCCGGAAGCAGTGGCCTCAGTCCGGCATATCGGTTTATCCGAATCCGGCTACTACCAGTTTTACCTTGCAGGCAGCAGCAAGCGGTGTAATAGAGCTATGGAGTGTCAAGGGCCGCCAGGTTTTACACCCTGTTTCTGTGCATACCGGACTTAATCAGGTAGATGTGCGGCACTTGCCTGCGGGAATGTATCTACTGCGGTTGACTACTCCTATCGGTTGTTTCTATGGAAAGCTGAACAGGCTTTAAAAAATGGGAAAGCTGCCGGGAATAATGCCCGGCAGCTTTCGTTAAATGTGACTCCATTAAATTCACGAATCCAATTACCGGATATTGATCTTGCCCTGGAACAATTGTCCCTGGGTTTTGATCTGAATAGGATCCCCCCCCCCTTCTTTCCATCCGCTTACCGGTACAGTCACGGAACCTTCAATGAAGCCAACGGTGGTACTGCCGGTAGTTTATTTGAGGTTTTTTCAGATTATAAATTTCCTGAACAGCCGTCCAAAAAGCCAGGATGAGGCTCATTTTCCCGTACATCTTTAAGTCGGCGAGGTAGCGGATAGCATTGCCGGCAGAGGGGAGTGCTTTGATCCTGTGTAGGAAACGATCTTTCCCCTGTGACTTGGCCTTCCTGCAGTACAGGAAAGTGCTTGCGGAGTATAGCAGAGCGACGATGTCGTTATACTTCTTACTCTTCCTGTACGTCTTGCCTGCTATCCTATAGCGCTGAATGAGGAAGTCGTACTACTTGTAGGGTTTCCGGTAAAGGATGGTTGATCTCCCTAATGGGGATAGCAGCAAGTCGTTAGACATGGTTTTGTTGCGGTAAGGGAATGCTGTTGTTCTATACGGAAAAATGATTGCCCTGGAGGACTTGATCTCCATGTCGTACAGGATGGTTAGGGTTCCGGATGGGAAAGGAGCCATGCCGGATGACCTGGTGTTCATGTCGCACGGGGATGTTGTGGGGTTATACGGGAAAATGTTTATCCCGGAGGACTTGGTATTCATGTCGTACAGGATGGTTAGGGTTCCCGATGGGAAAGGGACCATGCCGGATGACCTGGTGTTGATGTCGCACGGGGATGGTGTGGGGTTATACGGGAAAATGGTTATCCCGGAGGACTTGGTATTCATGTCGTACGGGAACGTTGTTATGCTAAAAGGGGACGTGATGATGTCTTATGACCGGGTCTTCTTCCCATAGCGGAAGGTGATGTTTCTGTACGGGAACCCGGCGATGTCGGACCTCCTGGTATTGACGCTATACGACTTTATTTTTATCCTTTGCAGGAAGGTGATTATCCTGTATGGGAAAGCGGTGACGTCGGACGACTTGCTTCTTTTGCCCTCCGGGAATGGCGTTAAGTGATCTGTCGCCTTCTTTTTCCGGTACGTCGCCGGAACTCCGTTACTCTGTAGCCAGCTCTTTCCGGATGCGGCTCAGCGAGGTATCGGTTATGCCGAGGTAGGTAGCAATATGCTTTAAGGATACATTCTGGATAATATGCGGTTTCTCATCCAGCAAACGTATATATCGTTCTTTGGCATGATCCGTGATCATAGCTATACTATGCTGCTTCAGGGTAAAATAGCCCTGCACCATCGTACCACGTCCATGTTCATTAAATGATTTTAGGGTATGGTACAAATGCTGGAAATTTTCAAAATCCAGCTGCCAGGCCGTACAATCGGTGATGGCCTGTATGTTTTCCTTAGCGGGTGTGCGCTGGAAGAAAGCGATCCAGTCGATGACCAGGTCGCCGGTGGCGTAAAATTGGGTGCTGATATCATTGCCTTGTACATCAACGACATAGGCACGTGCAAAGCCTCTTTCTATAAACCAGTAATGATTAACTAAAGTGTCTTCCTTCACCAGGTATTCGTTTTTAACAAAATGCTGTGGCCTGAAGTACGAGAAAATCTGCTCCTGCTCTTGTGGCGTAAAATCTTTTCCCTTAAAAATATGTTTAAGAAAATGCGGATGAGGCATAAATGTTCACTTATTTGATCGGAATATCTGGTGCAAGATATTGTTTTTTTTAATGCCATACGGATCAGGTGTTGCACCGTTTTATTATTGTTCTTCTCCCGACCAGGATTGCATAGGATCCTGCCGGCTCCGTTTGGTGCGTATAAAGAAAGCTACGATCGCCGAGGTAAGAAGGCCCATGACAAGGGAACCGATAAGACCCTGAAGCACATAGTTCTTAAAACTGAAAAAGGTTTCAGCTTCTTCCCGGGTCTGATAGTAGCCGCTTTTTAAGGAATATTCAATCGCATTGGGGAAAAATTCAGGGGTGATGACATACGAGGTCACCCATTGGGTGAGCGGGCTGAGCAGCATTATTATAACAGAGATGATGGCGCCTGAAAAGAAGCCCTGTTTGAAGGACATCTGCCCTTTATAGAAGTTTTTCTTTTTGTCTTGCAAGGCCAGGATATAGATCCCTATTGCGGGTATCATAAAGAGCATCGTGAGGTATTGCTGCTTATCGATATGGTTACTGTGCAAGCCACTTACTTTTTCTAAAAGTATCCAGAGCAAGGATACGAGGGCAAAAATGAAGGCCCATTTGATTTCGATTTTGTACTGGTTCATTGGAATTGAGATTTAAGAGTGTTGTAGTAATTGAGGAGCATTTATGATAACGCGTTGATAATTATTAAACAGGTTAGCCTTAATCAATACTTATAAATCCAACCGGGAAAACCACAAACCACTATAACCAGGATCATCCGGCTCCTTATCAAATGATATACAGGGAAATCTGCACAACTACGATAACTCAACTCTTTTCCCGGATCAGCATACAACGTTGGCCCTTTCTCATTTTCTATCCGTAAAAGTAATTAATTTTGGAATTAATTTTTATTTTATTTGATAAATTTATCTGTAACTTGCTTGCGGTCGTGGGGCAGGGGATAATCGTCAGTGTTCCGGGTAAGCGGAAGGACCGGTAGATTTGTCTCATTGTTTGATAAATTTGAGTATATAATTGACCTTCGGCAGCCACCTGAAAAAAGTAAAGACCATCGGCAAGGTCTGCCACATTAAGTACTGCATCAATGGCATTCTTAACCTGGCGGCGTAAGGTTATTTTGTGCCTGAGCACTCAGGCCATAAAGCGATAAAAGGATAAAAACGTATATTCATAGCAATCGCTGGCAGGATGGCAGCACCGGCAACCGTTACCGGGCTACCGAACCGGGCATTTATTGGGTGGAGGTCAGTAAAGAAAGATGTGTGGCCTCGGATACCGTAATTATAAAAGGAGTAGAAGGTTTGAATTTTTCAGACACTACCTTATGTAAAGGTGATCCTGTAGATATTATGCTTTATACACCTGATGTACCCCTGGGTACGTTTATTCAATGGAGCACGGGTAGCTCTGCTTCGTCTATTCGGCTCACAGATATAGGTCTTTATTGGGTTAATCTTATCCATCCGCCCTGTATGCTTTCGGGCAGTGTACATATAAAGACGGAAGTCTGCACATGTTTTACCCATGTACCGAATGCATTCTCTCCCAATGGGGATGGTATCAATGATTATTTCCTTCCGGTGATAGAAGCAGGTTGTCCGGTTAGCGGTTATGCACTCCATATCTATAACCGCTTCGGCGAACGTATCTTTTATAGCGCCGATCCCGCACGTGGCTGGGATGGCCTGTATAATGGCCGTCTGGCAGATGTGGGTACTTATTTCTATGAGTTGTATTTCACCGGTGGTACGAGGGGCAAACAGTATTACCGGAAAGATGACCTGACATTGCTACGGTAAAGAAAAAAAAGTGACTATTCGTTGCGAAGCTGGTTGAGTTGGTTATCTATGTCTGTTAAAGGTTGTTTTGTCATAGTGCCCTTATACTTAGCTAGGGTAGGGGCAGCATGATGTTCCTGTGGCTGTTCTTTACGCACACGGATAAGCTGCTGGTTCCAGATCCCGTAAAAGGTTACTACCTTTTCGTTAAGTATATCTCTCGTTATTGTATGCATGACCTATATATGTTAAACAAATAAAATATATTACTGTCTTTTAGCAAAAAAAGCAACAAATAGGGAAAAGAACACTCCAATAAAAGAAGTTGAATAGTTAAAGTGAAAGAAAAATCAATGAAACTATTGTGGATTATTATAGTTGTAACACTGTTTACTACAAAATGCATGCGAAATTTGGGTTACTTTGTATTATAGTAAAAACAGCTTAAATTTGTAGAAAATGGATGTAGTAATGAATACAGCAACGATAAGAAGCAGAATACACGAATACGTTGACCGCGCTGACAATAAACACATAGAAGCTATGTATATATTGCTTAAAAAGGAAATAGAGCCATCTAATCAATATGATGACGAAACCCTTGAAATGCTTTATCAGCGTATCGATAATGATAAGAAGGGCCTGAGCAAATCTTATTCTGTAGAAGAAACATTGGAATATGTCAGGACAGCTTATAAATCAAAAAAATAATGCCCTATACGCTTATTATTAAAGAAGAAGCTAAACTTGATCTATCGACATCTTATGCATACTATGAAGAACAACAGGAAGGGCAGGGAGAAAGATTTTTGGATGAAGTGCAGAAGCGTTTTGATAATTTAGTCGCACATCCGGAATATTATACGTTTATCGACAGTAAACAAAGCTTAAGAGATATTACAGTAGGCATCTTCCCCTACGTAATTATTTATAAAATTGTAGCAATGGAAGTGCGTATTTATGCTGTTCTCCATACGCATAAGAAACCGCCAAGAAAATACAGATAAGTTTGTTGCAAGTGTATCCATCAAATGCAATGCGGCGTCCCTGGTCTCGAAAGATATCAAATACTTTAGAAATGAAAATTTATACAAATACCGTTTATCTAACTTAGTCTTTCTCATCCACCTTCTTTCTGCAGAGCGACATCAGAAAAATTGCGTTAAGAAAGGCAGAATGCCTTTAGTGTGTGACACAAATCCAATGAAAATGGGTTTACTCTGATAATTTTTCCTTGAAATGGATTTATTTCGTTACAATATTTTCAAAAAAATGGGCTTATTCTGTTACAATAGCAATCGTCCCGCTTGCAGTTTTTAGATACCGGTCTTGTAAATCATTCATTAAACATTCAGGCAGAAATGCTGGCCCTTCTCTTTTTCTATCCGTAAAAGTAATTAACTTTTATTTGATAAATTTATCTGTAATTATCTCCCTTGCCTCGCTCTTTACAAAGAGAAAAAGATGGATGTTTTAAATCCAATAGCATCGCGGCGTCTGAGCCGCGTAGGCATGGGTATGTTGATCGCTGGCGTTGGAATTTCAGTTCCTGCTATAGTGTTTCAGATAAAGGCTAAAGAATACGGATTGAAAACAGAGGCTTACAGCCGCAAGACTAAATCTTATACCAGTTTGGAATTTCAGCTGCTGGATAGCGGAATCGGATTGGCACTAAAGTTTTAAAAATCGGGCAGGGGCAATTTAAATAGCCATCAGGAATTACAATCGGTTGGTTTTAGATAGCCAGGTAAATAGCTTAATCAATTTAAATCATACTTCATTATGAAGGCATGAGCCTGTGTTCAATCAACCGTATTTTAAAGGTTGAAATATAGATCATGCTGATGATGTTGGGGCTTTTGGTCATATGAACGAATCGTGCACCCAACTTCCATCCTTTTCGTTAGAGTATTCATGAGCCTATGCTTTTTCTCCTCACACTTTTTGCGCCATATCTATAAGTTCGTTAAAAATAAGGAACGAAGCCGGATTATTGAGGACAATTTTCTATTTTTAAAATTATCTATTCAATTTTAAAGATATTGCTATGAGGAATCTTTGCTACATCCTGGGTGTAATTGTCTTACTAACGGTCCTTTCCTGTACTAAAGACGCACAATCCCGGAAGGAAGGGGAAGGCAAGATAGAACAACTGGAAGGAATGTATTTTGCCACCCGTTATGGGTACAATGGAGCAGGTACTTATGTATATTACCAGCCTTACTTGTTATTAAAAGAGGGCAGTATCCGAAAAAATCTACAAAGCCCTTACGAAACCCTGAACCTGGAGCAGGACTTGAAAGATCATCCTGAAAAGTGGGGTAACTGGCGTAAAAATGGCACACAAATAGTACTTCAATGGAAAGCAGACCAAGAAACCTGGGACAGCTGGTATGTGGGTTTCCCGGCCGATGATGCTGAAAAGCTAAAGGGCACCTATACTAGTTTCTTTGCATTGGCTAACTCAGGTCGGGGGCAAAAATATACTTTTCGGGAAGATGGTACGTACACCATGATCAGGCAAACGGGATCCGGAAATAAAACCACTGAAGGTACCTACCGGCTCAAGGGATATGGTATTTATTTTAAACCCAATGGCGGTGCAGAGGAAGGCTGGTCTTTTATTTTCATGCCCAAAGATGGCAAGAAAAGCACGAAGAGTTTTCTGATGGGCGAAGACAATTTTGTGGGATCTTGAGGAAAGAGAGATAATAAGGCTGGTATAAAATGACGACCGAACGATTTTTTTACTCAAACAATCGTAACAAATCTGCTTTATTTAGCGACTTTAATATGCTGTTGTTTGTTTGTATAAGCGAGTCTGCCAATGCCTTTTTGCCTAATTGCATATTTTGTATTTTCTCTTCAATGCTATCCTTACAGATCATTTTGTAAGCCATAACGTGTTTGGTTTGCCCAATGCGGTAGCACCGGTCAATTGCCTGAGCTTCTGCAGCAGGATTCCACCAGGGGTCGAGGATATAGACATAGTCTGCAGCAGTAAGATTTAAGCCTGAGCCACCTGCTTTAAGGCTGATCAAAAATACCCTGCAGGATTCCTCTTCCTGGAAATTACGGACCTGGATTTGTCGTTGAATCTGGTTCATTTTCCCATCTAAATAAGCATAGGGAATATCCAAAGCATCTAATTGTTCTTTCACGAGTCCTAATGTAGCAGTAAAGGAAGAGAAGATAAGTAACTTGTGATGCTGCGTTTTTTCAAGTATATGTTCTTCTATTTCCTGTAGTTTTATCGAATGATTCTCGTAATTTTCGTTTTTTACTATTGCCGGTGAATTACATATTTGCCGTAATTTCATTAATCCTTCCAGGACAAAAAATTGAACCTTATCCAAACCTTCATCTACCTTACTCTCTAAGTCTTGTCGGTATTGTTTCCTTACCTGTTCATAGATTTTTCGCTGTTCCGGTAGCATCTCGCAATAGAGCACCATTTCCGTTTTTTCCGGGAGGTCTTTGGCGACCTCGGCTTTAGTCCGTCTTAATAAGAAGGGGGCAATTAACTTTTGTAATTGTTCAACAGTATTTTGAGCGGCAGATCCATCCGCAATTCCGGGAAATTTCTTTTTAAACTGGTTATAGGTTCCCAAAAATCCGGGGTTGACAAAATCAAGTTGCGCATACAAATCGGAGATACTGTTTTCAATGGGCGTACCGGTCATGGCAATACGCCAGATGGATTGAATGGCTTGAACAGATTCAAAACGTTTGGATTGGACGCTTTTAATGGCTTGTGACTCATCCAGTATTAGGTAGGAGAATTTTATCTTGGAAAAGAGCTCTATATCGGAGAGTAAGGTGCCATAAGTAGTGAGTATCAGCTTTCCGGTTCCGCTTTCCAAAGATAGTGCACGATGTGCACCATGATGGATTTCCACGTCTCGGTGGGGCACAAACTTCTTTATTTCCTGTTGCCAGTTAAATAACAATGAGTTAGGCAGTATGATAAGGGAAGGGGCTGCATCGGGTTCTTTCTCATAGTGGTATTCCAGCAAGGTTAAAGCTTGCAAGGTTTTACCCAAACCCATATCGTCTGCAAGAATGCCACCCCATCCAAATTCACGTAAGAAGCCCATCCAGCTGAATCCGTCCAATTGATAAGGCCGGAGTGTTGCCAAAACGCGGTTTGGCTTTTTTAATTGGCTTATTTTTTCTAAGGATTGTAGCTCCAATCTTTTTTTTAGCTTATGATCTGTAATGTTATTCTTAAGGAAATTAATAGTTGTGAAGTGCGTTGAAGAAAGTCTTAAGCTGTTCTCGGAGATCTGGCCGTATGTGAACAAAGGATTTACCTTTTGTCGAATATCTTCAGAGATAAAGCCGAAGGAGCCGTCAGGAAGGTCCACTAATTCTTTACCATTTTGTATATGGATTTTGAGATCATTCAGGCTTAATTGCTGATCTCCAAAATTAACAGACAGCGCCACGTCAAACCAATTTTGATCTCCAGTGATCTGCAGGTCGCATTGTGCGGGATTGGGATTGATTTTAAATCCCTTTAACGCGGCAACTCCTAATACTTCAATCCCGTGTTCCATAAGTTCCCGGATCGTAAGCATCAGCCACGCGTCGTCTTTTATAGCTGAGAAAGGTAAGGTAAACTGCCCGTGATCCGCTTGCGTGCTAAATTCGGGATGAAACGTAAATAGGAGTCCTTTAAATGCTGCCTCCGCTACTTTATCCCGAGGGATGAATTCATTTTTTTCTCCCTGATCTGGAGCATTAATGATGAAATTGCCATTGTACAAAGGATTAACTTCTTCTAATTGTTCATACTTTGTCATGGGCTTCAATACCAAACAGTCCTCCTGTTGAAATAGATAAACTTTATGCTGTAGGGATTGGCAGGAGGAGCGAACAAGGAAGGATGTTCCTATGTTTTGATTGTCCGGTGTAACCGCATAGTCCTCTATGATTGAATCAAGTACCTCTGCTCTAAATGCATCAAAATCTTCAGGGAATACCGTGATGCAGAAATTTGCTTTTTCAAATTGATGGATCAATGCTGCGTCCCGAAGGGATCGGACCATTGTATAATAGTGGGGTATGCCTGTTGCAATAAAGAAGCTGCATGTCCGTGGGAGCAGTTCAATTTCATCCAGGACCTTACCCTCGATGTGAATTTGCATCCTAAGATGGATGACATCTTCCTTACAAGTTAAGGTAAAGGATAGGAGCGGTTCCTGGCTGGTTAGATTTATTCTGGAATGTTCCTTCAGCGGGCGGATGGCTGCCTGGAATTTTTGCTTTGAAGGGAAGGCTAGAACGCATTCCTCCTTTAAAAATGGGATTAATTTCTTCCAGTAATGGAATAAAAGGTGTTTTTTATATGCGGTGGTAAAAGTAAGTTTGTCTTCAAAATGAGTATTGCATTCGAATTGCATGGCTGATTTTTCTTCATGGTCTGTAGAGATCATCAGCATTTCCCTGCATACGGAATTAATTATATTTTGATTGGGTGTATGAAAATCTAAAGCTCTTTCCTCTTCATGCAGCATAAAACTCTTGTCGAATGATTTAAATACCATATCACCCGGATCTTTGCTGCTTTTATGTGCATAGTAGGGAATTAATATGGGCTCCAGAAAATTCCAATGATTGTTAGGCAAGCCATAGATAAGTTGCTTATCATGATGCACGTCAGCTAGTTGAAGTGTAACCGCGCGAAAATTTTCATATAGCTTGTCATTGCCATATGCAAATCCATATACTTTACCAAATTCGATGTGGGGAATTAAATTGTGTGAGAAATAATAGCCATAGTCTCTGGTCGCCAAATAATTTTTTTGGTTTATGGATAATTTTTCTAATTTAGTGATATCGAAACTATTAAAGTATTGATCTCCATGCCATTCTATCTCCTTATTTAATGATTTCCAGGCATGGTAACAGAGTGCTGTCGATTTTTGGCAAGTACAGGTAATAAACAAGTGTTGTGTACGCACAAGGAATTTTACATCAAAATATTCTTTTCCTGATCTGCAACGAATCTCCAATGTATTGCGAAGGATGTCAAAGCGGGGACTAAAGGAATCAAAAGGTTCATCTTTATATAGCTCCGCCTGCTCTTTGTCCAAAAGACTTGTTAGGTATTCTTTAGTTAAGGTAAAAGGCTCATTTACCCAAGGGATAATATATTCATCAGTGTAATTCCCACGTTGGGGTAAATTTTGATGATTGGTTGGTTCGTTTTGTGCATTTTTATTCATTTGTGGATATGGTTTAAGTTAATGGAAAAATGTAAAGAGCTTAAATTTAGGTTCATGATAGGCGCTTCTTGTAAACGGTTGATTTTATCATACACACCTTCCGTTTTCGGTATCATCATTGCACAAAACTGCCCCTTCTTCAAAGCATATTCAATGCCCTGCAGGGATATCTTATTCAGAAAGTGGAATATTTTATTCAAACGAAATAATCCCCTGCTTTTATGAGGTTTAGGGAATAATGCTTATTTTTGTGGAAGACATTTTTAGCTATGGAAAAAACACATAAAATACACGAAGGGCGGAATGTTAAGCGCTTTAGAGAGATGTTAGGCCTTAAGCAGGAGGCGATGGCTTACGAATTAGGCAATAATTGGACACAGAAGAAAATATCACAATTGGAAGATAAAGAGACCATTGACCAGGAGACTCTTGAGCTGGTCGCTGCTTATCTGCATGTTACTCCTGAAGCTATCCGGAAATTTAATGAGGAATCTGCAGTGAATTTCATCACCAATACTTTTACTGATTTTAAGGATAATGCTTCTGCATCAGGGATGAATAAGGATTGTGAAATAAACTTCAATCCTTTGGACAAACTCCTACAATCTTACGCAGAAAACAAAAGTCTCTATGAACGACTCCTTCAATCTGAAAAGGAAAAAATAGTGTACCTGGAACAACTGGCAGGAATTAAAAAGGACTAAAGAGTAAGTTTGCTGTCCTTAAGATTTGTATTATTACACAATAGTTCGGTAGTTTTTAAGCGGCCATAGAGCCGATATTTAGGCATTTGGAG
>CAZFKK010000075.1:0-11382 GCA_964519735.1 uncultured Taibaiella sp. | reverse complement strand
TGGTTGTTGGCGATACCCCGGTTTGATACAACGTTCCGGGCTTATAGCGTGGGATTGGATGGCTTGGATACCGTTCCGGTGATCTCCACCAAAGTTCCGGGAGGCGGACCTTTACGCGGTGCTGCCGGCTGTATGGATGTTTCCCCCGACCGAACCCGGTTGGCCATGGCTGACGGTCATCTTGTTTTATATGATTTCGATCGCAGCACGGGGAAGATCAGCAAGCCTGTATTGCTGGAGGAAAAGTCTTCTTCCGACGTGAATACCTACTACGGCGTGTGCTTTTCTCCGGATAACAGCAAGTTATATGGAGGAGACCGGAATCTTTACCAGTTTGACCTGGCTTCCGGGGATACCAATGTCATCATTGCCTCCAAAACTTTGATTACGGATACGCCGATGGCCAGCATGCGCAGAGGTCCGGATGGGAAGGTGTATGGAGCCAATAACCTTAATAGTTTGCTTGTTATCAATCAGCCCAATCTTCCCGGGCTGGCTTGCCAATATGTGGCAGACGGTTTGCCTTTGTTCCCGGGAACCCGGTCTTACGGGTTGGGTTTGCCCAACCCCGCCACCCTCGTTGTTCACCGCAAGTTTTTCCATGCGCGTCGGGATACGGTACATTGTGCGGATAGTTTTTTGCTGGAAGCGCGGATGACGGGCGGGATTCATTATACCTGGGAGGACGGCAGCAGCGGATCCCGCCGTTATGTGCGGGAGAGTGGAACCTATTGGCTTCGTTACCAGTTGATGGGAGACCAGTGTGAGGACTATGTAGATACCTTTCAGGTCACCTTGTTTAAGATCAACCGGCCTTATTCCACGACTACTTTTACCGGTATGTGTGCTGCAGATACCTTTGAAATGGTTGCCGCTCATGCCGGGGGACAAGATTATACCTGGGAAGACGGCAGCAAGGGGATGTCCCGTAAAGTGAACCGTTCAGGTACGTATTGGGTAAGCTATCATAACGATAGCGCCTGTGCCTACTACGCCGATACCTTCCTGCTTTCTTTCCCGTATCCGGATTATAAAGTTTCTTTTGTGGCCGATACACTCCTCTGTCAGCAGCAGGCCCTGACGATCCGCAATACCTCCGATCCGCATTACCAGCAATTCCAATGGTTTTTTGGCGACGGCCATACTTCACTCTTCAAAGACCCGGATCATACTTATGCACAGGCCGGTACTTATGAGGTGCTGCTTACCGGCAGTATTAATGCCCAATGCCGGGATACGATGGCACAGACCATCGTTGTAGATCCTATCCTTCCGGTTGCATTCAGCCTCGACCGGGATGCGCTGTGTGTGGGCGAATACCTTACGGTGCATCATCCCTTAGCAGGCAATACGGTAGCAGAAGTCTTATGGCAATGGGGAGACGGTGCTACGCTCGGCAACCCCGTTGACCCGCGTATCCGGCATGCCTATGACAGTGCCGGAAAGATGTCGGTCCATGTGCAGGTAGCATTCCGGGTTTGTCCGGATGATTCTTTTAGCCTTCCGGTTCAGGTTTATGCCTTGCCGGATGTTTCTTTGTTGGGTGATCGGGGATTATGTTCCCGGGATGCCCCCCTGGTGTTGAAAAATCTGCATCCGGTTATGCCGGGTACGGATTATACCTACCGCTGGAGTACCGGCGCCGTGACCGACAGTATCCTGGTGACGCAAGCCGGTACCTACAGTGTGACCGTAAGTGCGGCGCCATTGGAATGCAGTACTACGGAGCAGGTAACGATCAGCAGGGATTGTTTTATTGATATCCCTAATGCCTTTACACCTAATGGAGACGGAGTCAATGATTACTTTTTTCCAAGGCAGTTGCTGACATCAGGGGTAAGGGATTTTCGCCTGGAAGTTTTCAGCCGTTGGGGGCAGTTGCTGTTTGCCACGGATCAGGTTTCCGGAAGGGGTTGGGATGGTCGGTTCAATGGGATAGAACAAATTGAAGGGGTATATGTGTACTACATTACGACCATCATGAAAAACGGAAAGACCGAACAATATAAAGGCAATGTGACGTTGGTGCGATAAGAAAGTTCGCTCAGAACTAAAACAGGAGAAATTTCCTGCATATCTGTATCCTAAATAATTTCAGGCAATTTCATGAGTGGATACGATGGCGAAGTTTTAGAAATGGATAATTTGGTAACTAACTTTTTGTGTATTATTTATTATTTTATCCTTCTTAAGAGGGACCCTTTCTTTTATACTATGGTCTTTATTTGCAAGTAGCGTATTCGCATCTCACAATGTATTTTTTAACCTTAAAAATGTAGTCAAATGATAAGAACTAAACCATTGTTGTTCCTTGCCTTTTTATTTACCCTTGCTTTCGGGCACATGTATGGCCAGAATTACAACAAGTCATCCCAATTTTTGAAAGCCAATAGCATTTGGACTTTTGCGGACAGTTTTGGTATTAATTTTAATAATCCTTCCAGCCTTCAGTTCAAAACTGGTTTCGACGTAGGGGCAGAAGGTTCTGCAACACTTTCTGATCCGCAGACTGGTCAGCTTTTGTTTTATTCCAATGGAGGCACTTGCTGGAACAAGAACCATGTTGCTATGCCTAATGGGAAAAATTTGTTAGGAAATGGCGGTAGCCATGATTATAACAGGTATTCCACGGCCCAGGGCGTATGCATTGTTCCTGTAATCGGTGAGTCTGGTAAGTATTATTTATTTTCTTTGTCCCAACCGGATTCGTTCTATACCAAAAAGAATGATCCTTCCAGGCTTTACTATTCCATAGTAGATATGAGTTTGAACAATGGCTTGGGAGATATTGTGGCAGGAAAGAAAAATATTTTGTTGGAGTCCTCTTTATTAAGCGAAGGGATGATCGCTGTTCCGGGTAATAATTGCGATATCTGGTTAGTTATCCATGCCAGGGGATCCGCTGTTTTTAAGTCTTATCATATTACGGCGGAAGGGATCAATACTACTCCCAAGCTTTCTGCTACAGGAAGCCAGATTTATGGTTCCACTTCGGTTGCTCTTGGGGTTCCTTACTATTTTGATGCCTACTCCCAAGTCAGTATTAAAGTTTCCCCGGACAGAACAAAAATTGCGATTACCGGTGGTGATATATTTAACTCCGGTTTCCCATTTCCGGCGTTATCAGCTACAGGTCATTCGGTAGGTACGTTGTTGTGTGATTTTGATGCCTCTACCGGCTTGGTAGCAAATGCGATGCTGGTAGATACTTTTGATGGCTATGATGTCGCCTTTTCCCCGGACAACAGCAAGCTTTATATTGCTTCCGGTGTACATGCCAATCAACAGATCGGGGTTTATCAGCTTGATATAAGCAACCGTGATTCAGCAGCAATTGTTAGATCAAAGACAACGATTATGGCGCCTACCGGTATGTTGAATATGTCTTCTATCAAACTTTATAACGACACCATTTATGTCAACCGGGCTGCTGCCAATGCGAATATGATTGACCGGATCAATAAGCCCAATCTTGCAGGAACCGCCTGTAATTACCAGCAACGCGCCATTGCGTTAACTAAAACGGTAACGGCATTACCTAATGAGGTGGTCTTTACCATGCCACCCGAGTCCGGAAACCGGAAAGTATTGGATACGGTCGTTTGTTCCGGATGGAACGAGGGCGTTACAATTGGTACCAAAGTTCCCGGTGATGGTTATACTTATGAATGGAACACCGGATCTAAAGACACCGCATTGAAGGTGACTGCAAAAGGAGTCTATTGGGTGAAGTACAATAATGGCTGTCATTACCACGTGGATACCTTTGTGCTTTCAGGATCAGATTTAGATCCCGTGATTACCATCAATGTTTTCACCCTGGGTACGACGCAACCTTTTGCAACTTACCAGTGGATGCTCGATGGCCAATTGATTGCAGGAGCAACAAGCAAAGACTACACAGTAACACAAAACGGGGAATACCGGGTTATCGTCAGTGATCATGAATGTGTGGATACTTCTGAAGTATACCTGGTTTCCAATGTAAGTATCGGTGGCATGCCTTCTGCAGCGCAGCAGATCCGCATTTTTCCCAACCCTGCCCAGGATGTGTTGTTTATCCAATCTAGTGCTAAGGTTCAGGCCAATCTTACGAGCATGACCGGTAAGAGTTTGCGAAAGGTCAGTAATGCACAACAGATGGATATCCGTGAATTAGCTGCCGGTATCTATTTGCTCCATATTACCGATAGCAATGGCGCATTACTGAAAGTGGAAAAGATAGTGAAGCAGTAGATAGTTATTCATAAATTGGAAAAACCACATTACGGATGTTTTTGATTGTGGGCTTAATGATTTATCTTGCAGAAAATCCGGAATTCAAGACCGTTAATATAAATAAGGCATTATTTTATATATGAGCATGTCTAAGAAAGTAGTCCTTCATTTTTTTCTGTTATGTTCCGGCTTTAGCTTCATGCATGCTTCGGCACAGAAAGGTTGGTTCTTAGGACTTGAACCTAACCTCATGTTAGCCAACAGGAGTATGAAAAAAATAAACCCGGAGGATAACATACAGGGGCGGAATGCCCCGGGGATCGGTATCAACGTAGGATACAGAAGTCAAATAGATCGTCATTTCTATGTTACAGGTACTGCCTATTTTTATCTACTGCGACACACCACCATCCTGGACTTTGAAAAAAGTAATCAGCAGCCGCAACCGGATGATCATCAATTCAGGCAAACTGTCGGATTAGATATGGCGAAGGCTATCGGCTTGGAAGCCTCTGCAGGATATGTTGTATTACAGGGAAAGAAAAGCAGTCTGAGTGTAGCAGCCGGGGCACATCTTAATCTTGCTTTAATGGGCATGGTCTACAAGAGCGTCTACAGTATGCAGCAGGATGGGGTACCTACCAGCTACAAATATGAAATAGACTACCAAGGGGATAAGGGTAACAATCCTGTTGTCTTCGGCCTGGACGGGCATCTCAACTACAATCAGGTTCTCGGCCGGAGGAACTACATCATAGGCCTTCATTATAGCTATAATCCATGGACCAGATTGACAGGAAACTTTGCAATCTATAAGAACCAGAATCTTCTGAATGCTGGTACCCAAGACATGGCAACCAATTATCTTGGCCTGATGATCGGGATGCATCTCTCAAAAATAAAAAGTAAATAATCATTCCTTAAGTATAGGAAGTAAGAGGGTCATCCGGTATGCGTAGGACTAAAATGAGCCCTACTTTTAAACAATCAAATACTAATCACCCCCTGAAATAAAAGAAGCGACAGATCCTGTTGCTTCTTTTATTTTGAGATACAACCCATCTGGGCTACCCATATAGGGGCGGTATTCAGCCTTAATGGGGCTAGTGATATTGCAGTAGCCAACGGGTATATTTATACAACTGGAAATTTTCAAAGACTGTCGGAATTTGATCCGGCAGGCTCCAGCTTGAAGGTGATTATAGGAAATTGTTAGGTAATAGCAAGACCATTGCAGTACTGATTTTGGCAAATATTTCCAGTGATAGTTGCATCGATAAGATTAAGGATGTGATCCAAAGCACACCAATAGATTTGGTCATTAATAATGCGGGGATTGCTGGTGAAGCTTCTCATTTACATGATGTGAGTTCAAATGTAATTAACAATTTGTTTAACGTTCATTGCTTAGGTGTTTTTAGAGTAATGAAGGCACTTTCCTTAAATTTGGTTCAAAGTGAAAACACAACTGTCCTTAATCTGAATTCAAGGTGAGGGTCAATAACTCATCAAGGTAAGGGAACATTTAAAAACCTTGACGTAAGCTATGCTTACAGAATTGCAAAGGCGGTGCAAAATATGCTCACAAATTGCTTAAAATCAGATTTTTCAAAGATCAATTTTGTGAGTTTAAATCCTGGTAAGTTGATCACGGAATTAGCACAGGTAAATGCAAAGCTGTCTCTATCTGAAAGCGCAAAGTGAATTATTGATTACTGGGAGCAGGGGCAGTTTGAGAATTCAGATGGAATTTTCGAAATTCCGGATCAATTATTAGAATGGTAAACATTTCCTGCTGATTGATATCCAGTAAATATGGAACCTAATTCTGTAACCCGATTGTATAAAAATATTTTTTTAAAATGATAGAGGCATTAACTGATAAAATACTTGAGCTATATTGCATAAAAGGTAAACCATTGATCATTTCAATTACGGGTGCAGCTGATGTAGGTAAATCTACTATGACTAAATCTTTAGTACGGTCTTTGCAGGAGAGAGGCTATGTCGCGGATACGATATCTTGTGATATGTTTTTATTGAATAGGAATAGGAGAAATGAATTAGGAATAAGTGGCTACGCTCCCCAAGCGAATAACCTGGGGGCGTTGAGGGACGCATTGTCAAAACTTGTTGGAGGCGAAAGCTTTGCCTATTTTGAGTACGACCATCGCCTCGGACAAAATTCATCTATATCTAGAAATGTATTTCTTAACCAGATTCTGATTATTGAAGGCTTACACACTTTCTATGAGGGTTTGGCACCTTATGTTGATTTCAAAATTTTTATTGATGGCAGTAGAGAGATTCTTAATAGGTTACGTAGCGAAAATAATGTTCATAAGCGTATGATGAATCCCTCAGAAGCAATTGAAAATGCTCAGAAGGAATACGATCATTATGCGCAATATATATTGCCTTACAAGGCCTATGCAGATCTGGTCGTCAAGGTTGAGGACGGTTGGAATTATCAATAAGATAAAGGCATCCCGTGTCTGTCCGAATAATAAAGAATAAAATTTCTCTTTCGTACATATAGTGACAATTCTTTGTTCTTATCTTTTATTCGGGCAGTTTCTCTTCTCTTTGACAATAATCAAGAAGAAACTTATCATGGAAATGTCACTTTAATTAGGTAAACACAAAATTTACAAACGCTATTATAGTGTGCTATTTGTTTAGATGACAACCCATGTCAATTCAATTGCATATGCTATCTTTGCTTAAAGATGAAATCATGTCCAGTCAAACAATCGGCAATACTGTAAATCTTAAATGGGAGCTTAATACCTTTGATCAGTTGAATATTGCGACTCTATACCAGATATTGCAACTCAGGAATAGAGTATTTATTGTAGAACAAAATTGTCCTTATTTGGATCTGGATGACAAAGACCAGGAAGCGCTGCACTTATGGGCATCTAATGTTGACGGAAACATGGTTGCCTATTGCCGGTTATTGCCTCCCGGGATTGTCTATCCCGAAGTTTCTTTAGGAAGAGTAGTTACTGACTCTAACATAAGAAAATCGGGTGCGGGAAGACTATTGATGCTTCAAGCCCTGGATTATATACAACAAAAATGGCCGTTAAGTCCTGTGCGCATCAACGCACAATTGTATTTACACAATTTTTATCAATCCCTGGGATTTGAAGCTATAGGTGACAGTTACCTGGAAGACAATATTCCTCATATAGAAATGCTGAAAACGAGTAAATAGCAACAGAATTCGATTGTCTAAACCAATCCCATTTGTAGGGCTACTTTAATGAGCCCGGTCGTATTCTTTGCGCCTAATTTCAATGCAGCATTAGGTCTGCTTATGGTTTTCGCAAGGTATTCAGTCAAAATCAAGGGCGTTTTATAATTACCCTAAATTGTTCTGCCTGTATGTCATTGATGAACTCAATTTCAGGATACAGGGCAACCGCCCGGGAAACACCTGTTCCCAGTCCTTTGTAAGGTAGTACAAACTGTGCGACGGACTGAAGTACAGGGTTTCGTGCTATAGATATACCATTCTTTATATTTTCAACCGACAATGAATTAGGTAACTTCCCCGGACTATGAATTTCAACCCTGTTCTTAAAAATGAAGATCTTAATGGTTGATTGGATAAAGTAATCCCTATGTATCAGGGCATTGACCAGTAATTCTTCAAATACCTCATAGGGTATTTCCCATACTGCCGGGCTATTGAAGGAGCTGCCGCTTTGCCGTTTTCTCATATTCCTGTCCACGAATCCGATGGTTTGTTGAAAAACCGTCAGCATATTGCCTTCAACCGGAGCCTCGCTATCGGAGAAGGTATTGCCGGTAATGTCGTCGGCATCAACAGAAACACATTGGATAGTGAATTGAGGGCGGAATTGTTGCCGATGGTCACTAAATAGTAGTAGGCCTGCAAGGGTTAGCTGTCCTTCGGACAACAGGTTAAGGTTTTCAAGAGATTTTGGTAAGTCAATCCCCATATCCTCTAAACTTCTCCTGTACTTAGTATAAATAAATTTATGGAACAAATCTGTATTGATGTCAGCAATGGTGCTTCCAAAGACTGGAAATTCGTCGGCGAACATAATTTTACTGCTTTGTAACAACCTGGCTATCTCATCGTTTGATGTTACCCGTCTCTTGTCTGAGCCATTTTTCATAAAAATGACCCCGTTTCTATCTTGGTAGGGCTTACTTGTACCATCTTTAATATCGACAACGACAAGACTGTGTTCCTTTACGCTCACGGTTTTGGTTTTAATAATAATTGGAGGAAAAACACTTTGAGAGGCGACGTTGACCAATTGTTGGTTTACTGCCTGTAATTCCTGGAAAGAAAGTCCATTTAAGTCTCCTGTTTTATCGTTAACCCCAATAATTATTTGTCCACCTTCGGTATTTGAAAAAGCCACCATTTCCTGGGCAAGAGAGTCAATATGCGGCAATCGTTCTTTAAATTGCCTGCTGGAACTTTCTCCTTGCTGAATCACTTCCAATAATTCTAATGCTTCCATAATTCTTATCTCTTTTACCTTATTATTGCTCAAGGGGCGTATAGGCTCTTGTTAATATATGGCAAATTTAGTGAGCATTTATTAAATGTTGCGCTCTTTATATCTTCAATGGGTCAGGAAGTAGATAATACCTTTGATCAATCTCTGATCAGATTTAGTTCTTTAGCCTTTTTTAATCCGGGGTGTTTTCCATTATATTGACGATGGCAGGTTTAATGAGACAGAGCAGGTTCAAGGGGTCTGTGTTTATTGGATCGATGTTGTTTATTGATCTTATGTTGTATTTATTACACCGCCTTTCTTTTTGAAATTTCTTGCATACCATGCTGCTGCAGAAACATGAAAAGGTCGCTTTTGCAGCATGCTATCTGTCCAGATAAGATAAAAGGTATAGATTTCCTGGAAATTATTTAGGCCTTTGAGAGACGCGATATGCTTTTCTAATACATGC
The DNA here is from genome assembly GCA_964519735.1 of uncultured Taibaiella sp. Taxonomy (GTDB): domain Bacteria; phylum Bacteroidota; class Bacteroidia; order Chitinophagales; family Chitinophagaceae; genus Taibaiella. Next base: position 2,208 of record CAZFKK010000075.1, on the reverse strand, counting down.
TTTATTTTTTGAAGTACTGTTTCCCGTATCGAAGGGTCATTATAATTGTACTCCTTCATTAAAATGGAGGTAATCACTAGGCCGGCTTCTAATTGTATTTGATCGCTTTTGGTTTGCTTGTATTGTCTGTAGGCGGCCAGGGCCATAGTGGGTACTAATATGTAAGTATGATTAGCTACATAGGAAAATATACGAGAAAGAAACAAGTCGTTATAGACATCACTCCGCACAAATTTCGACTCTTTATAGAGTAATATCTCTAATAGTTGCTCCGCTTTGTCCATGTTTCCGGAAGCAATGTAAGCGTTTCTTAAGTTTCCGTAAATGACCAGCTTCATTTCTATCGAAAGTTGCTTGTCGTAAAGCTGGATTTGGGATTCTGTGTACTTTATAGTAGCCAATAAATTGTCTATTTCACCCATATAGGTGTACATGATCAATTTATAGCAACTCCGGAAATAGAAAACCCGGATTAAATAAGAGGTAGCGTGATTAAACCTTTTTTGCAGTACAAAAGCGTCAGCGAGCAGTAATCCTGACAACGTCTCGTCAAAATAGCCTAAGCCCATACATGAGGTGACATGTTGCAGAATGCCTTCAAGGTATTCATTGGGGGCAACCTGCTGCAATTCAGGATTCAAAAGTTCTTTGCTGTAGGAGTAAGCCTGCTTGTGATCCAGCGTTAGCCAAGAGTAGAGTGAATGGATAAAATGATAATAATATTCTCCTCTTTTCGAGGTAGGTTTATTATCCTTGTCAAGGAAGGGATTATTTAAGGTGATCTGGTCCAGAGCTTCCCTTGCTGCACCCTTAACGTAGCCATTTCGCTTTTTTAATTCGATTACCTTGCTATAAATATTTTCTAATTCAATGATCTGGTTCAGGTTTTCCAATATCTTTTTTTCTTCCTTTGCTATTTCATTGTTCGCTCTAGTAGGCACATCCAGGATGATATTTAGCTTGCGTTCCCACACAAGTGCCTGGAGCATCAATCCGTAATTTTCGTGCAGGAGTGCGAGATTATGCACTTTCTTCAATAAAACAAGACTTTGCTCCGGCAATCCACGGTCATAAAGAATCTCTACTTCACAAAATAGATTTTGAATGGTAAGCTCAACGGAATTCTCCTGGTGGTAATTGCGCAGGCATTGCATGATTTGTTTATATAAGCGGCTTTTGGCATTCGTGAACGCCTTGGCTGAACCCATTTCGGGAAGCGGAGTAAGTTGACTTTCGGAGGGCCGCAAACGGGCAAATAATTCCAGGTAATAGGGAGTTTTTTGATGGCTTAATGACTTTATATATTGATTGAAATATCTGTATTCAGCAATAGATAAGGAGTCTATAAGGTTTTTTAAATCATCTTGCTTTAGATACATTTTTCCCTGTTTTCTATCAAAGATAAGCAAAAATTGCTGTCGAGAGCGTGGACTTTATGGCTAAAAGTGTTCCGGCTTTGACAGCAGGATTGGTTTACTTTGTCTCTTCATTAGTTGCTATTTCTTTATAGTCAGGAATGTTGGTCAATGAATCATTCTCTTTAATTTATATAAATACAATTGATTATGCAAGTAAAACATTTACTCCGCTTATTTTTAGACGCAGCTTTCCCTCATGCGGAAAAGCTTCACATCCATCTCGCATCAAAAGGAAGACAATTGGGCCTGGCCGGTTTTGCCATCATTTTCTGTTTGCTCTCAGGAGGCCCTATTGTTGTCGCCCAGGGGCCTGTTTTTGAATGGGCAAAGAGTATGGGAGGGGGTAGCTTTGATCAGGCATATGCGATCACTGTAGATCGCTATGGCAATTCTTATACCACAGGGCTTTTTAGGGATGTTGCAGATTTCGACCCGGGACCTGACAGCTTTATGTTAACGGGTAGTAGTGTTGGCAATACACTTTTTGTTTCTAAGTTAGATGCCTCCGGTAAATTTATATGGGCCAGGAGTTTTGGTGGAAACGGGAAGTTCCATTACGCTTACTCCATCGCGCATGATGTGGCCGGCAACGTATATGTAGCTGGTTATTACTATGGCACGGTTGACTTTGATCCTGGTCCGGATTCGTTCAACCTGACTCCTGTTGGAGCAACTACTTCTGATGTTTTTATTCTTAAACTGGATTCGGCGGGTAATTTTGTATGGGCTAAAAGTATGGGAGGAGCGAGCAATGACTTTACCTATTATGCTTTGACGGTGGATAGCTTTA
>CAZFKK010000074.1:6134-11422 GCA_964519735.1 uncultured Taibaiella sp. | reverse complement strand
GGGGTAAATGATCCTGGGTTTAGGGAGGCACAGGGGTAGTATTGGGGTAGTATTGGGTAGTATTGGGGTAGTATTGGGGTAGTTCTTGGGTAGTTTATTGGGGTAGTTTATTGGGGTAGTTTATTGGGTAGTTTATTGGGTAGTTTATTGGGTAGTTTATTGGGTAGTTTCTAATAGAATAAAATACTCTTGAGTACAAGAGTCCTCATTTATAGAAATTAATTTCATTTACCATTGCCTATTATTTTCCAAAAACCATCCTTTCTAGATCCTACACGTATGATTTTGCCTTGACTTTTTAATTTGCTCAATTGATATTTCACCCCATTCTCCGATACATCGCCCAATGCGAGTGCGATCTCAGTGCGGTTAGCATACGGGTTGATTTTTAATATTTCAAATATTCGATCCTCTGTTTTTAGGGCATTTTCTTGGATAGCTTTCGGGGTAGCTTTTTCTTCTTCCTTCTGCGAACGAAATAGGGTAATGGTAAAAATGCCTGTTTTTTGGAAAATCGGAGCCGGCAATTGGGCTTGACTCATCAATTCATAAATACGTCCTACTCCGGATCCTACTTGCTCCACCAAATGCATACGCGCAAAAAGCCCGAAAATGAGTGGATTCCGGGAATGACTTCTTTTTCCAAATTCTGCTTCGGGTATAGCACTAACTAACCCACCAGGATTACTTATCTCTACTCTGTCGTCAAAAACTTCGATCAGGGTAACCCCTCCCCTATCGTAATAATCACGATGTGATAAAGAATTAATAATCACTTCCTTAAATAGAGTTTCCGGAATTTCCCATATTTCCTTCCTGGGACCACCCCCCTGCCCTTCTATATCATATTGAACATTAAGCTTTCCCCTAAGCCAATGCATGCTTTGAGTATATTGCCGGTATAATGGACCTCCAAAAAACTTATCATCTATAATATACCGTTTATTCTTGCCTCGAAATTGAACACAACGGATTTGAGCGGTATCTATAAAATTTTCCGGATGTTTTCCAAAGAACAAGACGGCACCGCTTTTGAAAAATCGCTTCCCACTGTACAATTTTAGATTCGAGTATATTTGATCTTTCGGTACAGAGGTGCTTAAATGTGATTCGGAACGGAAGAAAGATAACACATCGTCGTCGACATCGGTGTCGATATTAAAATCTTTGCAAGGCACCTCATCAAAATATATTTTTTGAGCGTGTTGGAAAAACCCTCGTATTTGTTCTGCAGTGGTCAGCTTTTGGGTATTAGGGCCAATCCGTACATAGATGGCACCTGACAAAACATACGGCTTATCGGGCCCTGAAGGCACTTCTATAACACCTACCTTCTTACCCTCAACATCCACAAAATCCAACAAACAATGTAAATGAGGCGTAATTTCATTCAGACTATGCTGAATAGCCGAACGTTTGGCATTATCTATTTGCGTCCCCTTAATTTCATTGCTATCATTTACCCCAATCAATAGCGTACCACCCGCTGCATTAGCAAAAGCGCATACCTCATTGGCTAATTCCTTGACCTTAGCAGGAACAGCTACTTTAAACTCCGCATTGTATCCTTCTCCACTGGATACCAATAACTTTATGTCTTCTGCCGAGATCATTTCCTAATTTGATTTGTAGTAATTAATGAGAAGAGGGTATAAGTATGGTGGCGCAAAGATACAAATTATTTTAATTTAGTATTAACTGCCAATCGGTAGTCGCCTAGCCTTCTTTGGCTTTGCGAACAGAAATCCACACCTGCTTCCCTACCAACAACACCTTAAATGCCGGAAACCGGGGAAGCACTTACCTCTGGAATACCGGGGAAACAATACAGACTATTGCGGTATCCTCCAGCGGAATATATAGTGTCATGGTCACTAACCCTAACGGCTGTACGGCTAGTGATTCTATCGCGGTAAATTTTGCTGTAGGCATCCATGATAGGCAACAAACAAACCACTCCTGGCAGGTATACCCCAACCCTTTTAAGGAGCAAATTACCGTTACTGTAGCCGATAAAGCCATGATCGGATCCACCTTGACCTTAATGGACCTTCCGGGAAGGATTCTTATGGAAACAACGGTAACCCAAGAGATACAGACCATCCGGATGCCGGATCTGCCTGCAAGTATTTACCTATTAAGATCAGGAAACGGAGATGTCTTTAAAATTGAAAAACAGTAAATTGACGGGTTGGGAGTTTGGGAATGGATTTTTGGGGTAGTTTATTGGGTAGTTCTTGGGTAGTTTATTGGGTAATTTCAGGGTGCATCGGAGTAGTTTTTTGTATAGTAGGACGACGAAAAGTTATCTTTGCATCATCATTTGTTTAATATCCTAGCAAATGTTAGTCAAACAAATAATAGGTAAAGAAAATGCCTGTTTCTTTTACATGAGAAATATCTGTGGTTAACTTATTCAAGACTCTTATACCAATAGAAAAACGCTTCCGGATGGGTCTTTTTTAACTTGTTTAGTTTGTTATAAGCTGGATCTTCGATTAGCCAATCTTTGCTTTCCAGAGGATGGTCAAATCTTTCTAAGCTCTCGATTTCTTCCTTATTAAACAAGGAGATTAAATAGGCCACTTTAGAAGCCGCTAATATAGCTTCCTCTATTGAAAAACGGTCAATCGTGAAATTTGTAAAGTTCTTGATACCTGTCTGCAGGTGCCTGAAATCCTCAGCCTTCGTATCTCGCTCTGCCAGTGTATAACTAGCCTTCCGGGTATCCTCCAATACATCTTTGGCTTCTATAGTCAACTTTCGAAACCCTATCTCTTCCTGAACCACTCTGGCATAGCTCTGCTTTACTACATTGAGGTCAGTTATCCGGTCAAACAAAAACGCGATGTCATATAACTGCTTAATAATTTCAACCGGACGTTGTTTAGAGTATAATATTCCTGTAGTCTTTGGTGCAAAAGCAGTTAGCTTGTCACCAAGAATGGCCTCGAACGTGGGTAGCATAACCATGGTGTCTTTACCGGATGTCAATAGCCAGTTATGCTTTATCGGATATTCCTTAGTTTCAGGATAGGGATTGGGCGTGTATAACAAATCCAACAATATAGGTTCTTCATGACCATCTACAGCACTTTTGTAAAACATCTTAAAATGTCCAATAGGAGCTTCAGGCGTATGTTTACGATCATTATCATCTTCCCAACGGATAAACATATCCAATTGGCTTATTTTTTCTAAAATCTCTTCAATCTTATCTTGAGGCTCTTCAGTGATAATGTCGACATCTATGGAGAAACGCCTGGGTGTTTCTGTTGCTAAAAGGAGAGAAGTGCCCCCTTTAAAAACAAAATTCAGATTGTTTAACTGCATTTGTTCCAGAAAGGTCAAAGCATAGATTACCTTTTCAATTAATTTTGGATCAATACGTTTGCCCAACTTATTTCGTAAGTCGGTAATCCATTCAATTGCATGTGATCTTATATCTATCATACTCTATATAGCATTGGCATATTTTCTACTTTTCTGCCGAACTTATATTTATCATTTTTTGAATTTCAGGACCTCTATTCCTTCTAAGCGCATACCGGTACATTTTCAATTCATTTAAAGTGAATTTATCCATCGCATTGCTCATAATAAACTCTTTTTCATTTTGTTGTGCAGAAAAAAGCTCAGCATCAATTAACATATCCACCAACAGCTTTTCCAATGCAGGAATAACCACTTTTTCAACTTTCATTAAGGGTGCTTCTGATAGCAGCCTTTTTACAATAATGACCTGATCAAGATTACGAATGTACCGGTCAAAAATTTCTTCATCCGGGTTTAGAAAAACATTGTTCATGGTTTCATTAAGAAATCCGAATACCGATTCGCAGGCTTCCTTTTCCACTTCAATAACGACATACTGCTTAAATGGCTGATGACGCATAAAATCATTAAGCCATATACTATCCCAAACACAGAAGGCTATATATGGAAATCGATGCTTTATTTCAGTAAATATCTTTTTTAGCTCATTTGAAATTTCTGGTTGAAAAAGAATTTTGCTATCAAATTCATAAATGCCCCTGGAGGGAGCACTAATAATCCCTTCTTTTTTAAGCCTGGATAAATACATATTAATCGTATTGTTAGACCAATTGGGGAAATCCCTTTTTATTAGGTCAACGAGCCACTGCCTGGAAAGCTTTCCCTTCCCCTCAAAATAATGACCAATATGCGCTTCTAAAGTTCCACCCACGAAAATTCCTTTATGACAAAGGTACCTATTTATTATATAATTTTGGCAAAAAAAATCATTTTTTGCCAAAATTATATTTCTACAAGAAAAATATTTAAATTCCTTAAGTTTGGTTTGAGTACAACCCGGTAATTGCCGTAATACAGCAGGTTAGTGTCATGTGTTGCAAAGATCAACTGGGCATTATTACGGTTAAACGCTTTGGAATTGAATAGCTTGGTTATTGTGCCTTTAATTCACTGGGGCTGTAGCTGTTCCGGCAATAGCTATTCTTTCAACCATTGAATGGCCGTTTTAACTTCCGTATCCTTTGTGATATCACTAAAATATTCATTCCCTTGGAGCAATACATCGGGTTGAATAGATTCGGGTAATCTATTTTTTGAGGGTCCCCCCAGATTTGCGGTAGAGATAAGAAAATAGGAATCATTATTATTAAATACAAATCCACCCGTCGCATTAGCAAGTCCGGCAGAAGCTGTGCCAAAAAAACGGGTAAGCTTTCGTTGCCTCAATGCTGCTGCCAAGCCTTCTCCGGAACTGGCTGTACCCGGACCAATGAGTACGGCAACCTTAGATAAGATAGAAGCTGCATTATTTGTCAATATATTGGCTTGGGTAATACCATCCAGCCTGAATTTTCCCTGATGAAATGAAGCCTCATCGGTGGCGTTTCCATTTTTATCTATATAATAGCCTACAATACCCTCTTCGAAAAACCGGGATAAGCCAGCCAGCATGGGCCTGATATTGCCCCCACCATTAAGGCGCAGGTCTATGACCCATCCCTTGGGTTGATGGTCCTGTAACTTATTAATCCCTTCAAAAATCCAAGTGGCAAAAGTGTCAATGTCATTTTGCCTGACCACACCAATGTATGGAATTCTTGCATACGCGATATCTTCCACCAGGGTAAACTGCAAACCTACACCGCGTTGCCAGGCAGCTTTTATGGAATCGGTATAGCGTGAATTCAATGCAACATTTTCGAGTTTGTACTGATCGTCAAATTGATAGTAGGCGGCATGCTTGTCGCCCAGTGCATCGAAAGCAATCTTCAATGCGGTAAATGTGCCGCTTT
>CAZFKK010000074.1:4195-6124 GCA_964519735.1 uncultured Taibaiella sp. | reverse complement strand
AGTTGCCCAATCTACCCTATTGGCGTACAAGGAATGTTCTTTTAAAATATGCAAACTGCTGTCTATATGGATTTTGATAGAATCCGGGATTTGGCCAGCTGCGGGCAATACAGCGCACAAAGAGAAGAGGAATGGAAAAAACATTTGGCGTAAATGGGTGATATTGATGCTCATAATTGCAAATTTATTCAAAAAACCATCATATACCAATTTTAGATATCCTTAAGGATTCAAACGTTACCGGGCATCAAAGACCGGGTAGAGGCCCTGAAAGGCCAATTTCCCGTTGTGTGTAATGGCAACCCAATACATGCCCTAATAGAAATTTAGTAATTTAGCCATCTATGAAACGATCATTGAAAGCAGAAAATATAATGACGCAAATTAGCGACAAGAATACCAAACTTGGCGACCTGCGAAAAATTGCAACAGAAATAAAAAAAGACCATGAATTGGCAATGGAACTGTGGTCAACCGAACAATTTTTTGCCCGGCAATTGGCTATCCTGATCATGGACAAAAAATTACTTTCACAAGAAGTTATTGACAAATTAGTCAACGACATGGAGCAACATAACGAAGATGAAAGACTGCAACTCATGGATTGGCTTATGGCCAACCAACTTACCAAAGACAAAAAGACCATTGCATTAATGGAAAGTTGGGAAAACAGTCCACCTTCACTTCAGAGACGAACTTTTTGGTACTATCAGGCCCGATTGCGTTGGGTAGGGCAAACACCGCCGCCCAACAGCGAAGAACTGCTTTCTAAAATTGAAAATCGAATAGAAGAAGAAGCGCCGGAAGTACAATGGGCAATGAATTTTACAGCGGCTCAAATTGGAATCTTTCAAGAAAACTACCGGACAAGATGCATCAATCTTGGAGAACGAACAGGACTTTATAAAGACGAAATAGTAGCTAAAAATTGTACACCCAACTATTTACCAAAACTCATAGCCATTCAAGTCGCAAAACTTAACCAATGAAAGAGCAATGCGGCACACTTGGAAGGTTTTTTCTTTTTATTCCTCATCTTCATCCTTCCGGTAGCCTTCATAATAATAAGATTGCTCTATTCCCTTGAAAATGATTTCACGGTCATCTATCTTATCGGTTAAGTGGACTGCAAGCAAGGTTCTTAGCTCCAGGTCGTTGATAGGACTACGTTCCATTGCCTGCAAATAAAGTGTTTTGTCCACAAACTGCCAGTTCACCAATTTTTTCAGGTTCTTTTTCAGCAGCATATCCAACCAAATACGCATGGTTCTCCCGTTGCCTTCCATGAATGGGTGGGCGACATTCATTTCCACATACTTGGCAATAATCTCTTCGAAGGTGTTTTCGGGCATTTGCTCCACCTTTACCAAAATCTCGTTCAAATATAACGCGGTTGCAAACCGGAAACCACCTTTCGAAATGTTCAGGGTGCGTATTTGTCCTGCGAAATCATATAGCCCGTCAAACAGGCATTTGTGTATCTGCTGTAATCCCTTAGTTGTGCCTATCTCGATTTTATCGATATCACCTGATTCAAACAAACGGTAGGCGTTTTCCAAACTTTTTTGATCTATGTTTTTCATTTCATTCTGAAATTGGGTTAGGAAAAACAAAAAACTTACCCTGAGCGCCCTATACTAATGGGAAGGGGGGTAAGCATGTGGTCGCAAAGATACAGACTATTTTAATTAAGGCATGGGATACCAATTGGACTACAGGCAGAGTAATCCTATAACCTGGGTTATTATGATATTACCAAAAAAAATACGTATATTGCATTTTCTGTAAATTTAAGTTCGAAGCATTATGGACAGCCAGACAGACAAACCGATCATCACCCTTATGCTTACCGATGACCATCCGATGGTCAGGGATGGCTTAACGGGCATGCTGTCGATGCAGCCTCACTTCAAGCTATTAGGGGCCTAC
>CAZFKK010000074.1:0-4185 GCA_964519735.1 uncultured Taibaiella sp. | reverse complement strand
CGCAGGCCTTCCATCAGGTGGGAGGCCTGCGCGGAGCACAGCCGGACATCCTGTTGCTGGACCTGCAACTGCCGGATACAAACGGGGAAGAACTGATGCCGAGGCTCCGGGAAATGTATCCCGAGATGCACATCATTATCCTGACGGCCAACAGCAGTATCTACAGCATCAAGCTCTTACTGAACCAGGGCGCCCGGGGCTATTTATTGAAAAACCTGGAGCAGGAATTGCTGGCGGAAGCGATTGAACGCGTATATGAAGGGGAGATCTTCCTCTCATCTGATTTGCAAATGCGCTTATTAAAACTCAACAAAAGCCAAAATCGGGTAACGGCGGGGGACCTTACCCCCCGGGAAATAGAAATCCTGAAACTGATCACCGAAGAATACACCACCCAGGAAATAGCCGACCACCTGCACATCAGCTTTAAAACCGTGGAAAACTATCGCATGTCCCTGATGCAGAAACTGGATGTCAAAAACATGGTGGGCATGACGAAAAAGGCGATTTTGATGGGGATTACGACCTGATTTTTTTTCTCGCCACGAACACTACGGGCGTGGCTTTTTCTTTTTTTTCGCACGGCGGCACAGGGACACTAAGAGGACTAATAGGAATAGGCCTAAAAGGTACGCAAGAAAATTTTGACATAGCGGGGTGACACTACACGACTCCTGATAGTTTCTTTTTCAGCAGAGCCATAGTTTCTTTGCTTACTCCATATTCTTTTGCTAAGCGTTCCCACTGCCTTAAAGATTGCACTGTTTGTCCTATAATAGTATCAACCAGGCTTTTGGAAAGATTGGCTCCAAGGCCAAGTTGGATAAGATGATCTTTATTGGGGTTCCTTCCCTCCCCCATAACCATTGTGCTTTGTTCTCCATTAGGGCCACTGGAAAATGTAAGATCATATGCCGGTGACAATTCCCATTCACCGGTATCGTTCATAAGGAAACTAAAGTTCTTAGCATGATCGTCACGATTATGCGCAAGCACATTAAAAACTGCCAGTCGATACATTTTTTCAACTTCACGAATATTTTTGGTGAGTACTCCTGTCAAGGTAAGCAAATCCTCATAATCTAATGTCGGTGCTCTAAAATCACTATGTAACAAACCGGCAACGGTATGCATATGTAATCGCTTCTTCCCGTTACGATCAAATCGCTTTACTGCAAAAAAGCCTTTGCCTTTTTGGGAAGGGAAAAGATAAGCTTCTGGCATAGTAACACCCGCTTCTTTTGCCATAAGCGCGTAAACATACTCTATCGCTCCGGCGTCCGCCCCATCCTGTGAATTCGGAAATTTTACCAGCCAGGGATCAAAACCATCAGGGAGTTCCTTCGCTCCATAGGATATGCACTCACGGCTTTCATCCAAGCCAATAAGTGCTTTAGGTCTTGCTCCGGCTGAAGAGCCGTTCAAAGCGAGAAGCTCCAGAATGACATCTTCTGAGGCGCCTACTAATACTTCTTCTGCCTGTTCTGCTAAATGATCAAGACTGATCAACTCATGATGAGCTTCAGAAGGACTGTGATCCGGCTCGTAAACCAATGCTCCCATGCCATGAAAGCCTACATGCGCGAGACGGTGTAGTGGTGTAATGTCAGAAGGCAATACGCCCTTTGATCGCAACATACGGTCAAACAACAATCTTCCCCAACCATCTGGTAAACTATCACTAAATACACCTGCCAAACCCTCAAAAGGTCGGGGAGCTAAAGCAAATGCCCCCGTTCTTAATGGGAGTTTTACAGGTGATATTTCAATACCATTTTGAATAAATTCGGTATCATATTCAAAATATATAATCCGATCACGAATCGCTAAGCGTCCTACCGGTTGGATACTATCTCCAAAATCCAGGCCTACTTTAACTTCTGTAATAGGTTGATTCATTTTCTGCGCCCTCTTTTACGTGGAATAACAGGATCTTCTTTCAAAACTTCATCTATTGTTTTAAAAGCCGGTTTTGACGGTTTCAAAGCCTCAACAATCTCTTCTAACCCTCCAAGTACCAACAGGAGCTTCAGAAATGATTCTAAGGAAATCACCCCTTTTTGCTCAAACTTCCTCAATGTGGGTAAAGGCACACCTGAACGATTTGCAAGACCTTCCTGGGTAAGCTCCATAAGAAGGCGTCTCTCACGTAAGTTAATTGCGAGTTTTTTTAAAGATTTTGATGGTGAAATAAGTGATATCATAATAGTAGTTAAGTGGCATTTTTGACGTTTACTAATACTATTGTATCACAAATTTACAAAAAATAAAGCAAAGGGTTGCAATATTTCAATTTATGCTCATTGTTGGTTCTACGAACCGACCTCAACTCTGATCCGTACCGGGGCTGTTGCTTATTTTTGCTAAACCCTGGATAGCATATAAAGGAATATTGGTGAGCCAGGACTCTTGGCGGTAGTCCGACATAGAAGTTCTGACGGTATAAGCAGGCTGGTACTGCTCCTGGAAAAATTTCAGGCTCTTTGCCTGCAGATTTTCTGCGGCTTTTACTTCTATCGGAATAATCATCCCCTCCGACTGCACCAGGAAATCGATCTCTGCCATAGCTCTTTCAGCGGTCCAGTAGTAAACGGCTAGTGCGGGATCAGTGATTAATTGCTGCAAAACATATTGTTCTGTAAGGGCGCCTTTAAACTCTTCAAATACTTTGTTGCCTTCCAATAAGGTTTTAGTATCCATATCTACCATAGCGCCTAACAAACCTACATCCAGCATGAATAATTTGAAAGCACTTGTGTCTTCATAAGCCTTGAGCGGCAAACCCGGTTTGTTGACCCGGTTTACTTTATGAAGAAGGCCGCAGTCGATCAACCAGGACATGGCCAATTCATAATCTTTGGCCCTGGCACCTGTCCTGATGATGCCATAGATGAATTTTTTGTTCTCTTTGGCCAGTTGGGCAGGAATCGAATTCCAGAGCATTCTTATCCTGGGCACAATTTCGTTGGGGGCATGTTTGGAAAAATCCTGCTCATAAGCCGATAAGATCTGCTTCTGAATATTCCTTACGGTAACAAAATTCTGATCCTCCTTAAAAGACAATACCACTTCAGGCATTCCGCCCGTATAGTAATATTGTTTCAATAATTCTATGTACCTGGTACTAAAACTTTTTATTAATGTCCAGTCCCGGCGCTCTAAAAGTTCGAGTAAGGGCTTTTCATTCATCGCTTCCATAAATTCCGTAAAGCTTAAGGGATACAGATCCAGGAAGTCAACCTTGCCTACAGGGAAGGAGGTATGCTTGTGTAAAGCTACTCCTAATAAAGAGCCTGCAGAAACAATATGATACTGAGGGGCATTCTCATAAAAATATTTAAGGGAGGTCAAAGCGCCGTCAGCCTCCTGTATCTCATCGAAAATGATTAAAGTATTTTCCGCATCAATAACAACGCCTGTTTCAATTTGCAAGGCGTTAAGTATGCGCCGGATGTCGAAGTCATCGTTAAAGATGTCTTTCAAACGCTTGTTCTGCTCAAAATTAACATAAGCATACCGGGCATAAGCTTCCTGTCCGAATGTTTTCATTAGCCAGGTTTTTCCCACTTGCCTCGCTCCCCTGATCAGTAAAGGCTTACGGTTTTTGGCCTGTTTCCATTTCCTTAAAGTGGCTATCTCTGTCCTTTTCATGAATAATTTCACTAATTAAAGATACAAATATACACTTTTACAAACGACTTTTTGTGAAATAGCACACTTTTACAAACGACTTTTTGTGATAGAGCACACTTTTACAAAGGACTTTTTGTGATGGAGCACACTTTTACGAAGGACTTTTGATAATAATTTTAATAACCAATTCGCTATCAATGACTTAATAAATTATTCAAAATGAGGTCATAAACGGTACTCTGAAACCTACTCCACCAGGCCCAATTCCAATGCCTTCCGGATCAGGCTGGCCAGGTTTTTGACTTCCAGTTTCAGGAACAGGTTGCCCCGGTAATACTCCACCGTGCGTAACCCGATAAATAACTTCTGGGCTATTTCCGGCATGGTATCTCCCTGTACGGTCAGCCGGAGGATCTCTTTTTCCCGGATCGTCAGCGTGGGTTTTAAGGCTACTTCCTTTTTCATCCTCAGCCGGAACTGCTCCAGCTTATCGACCAGGGAGGGATCAATAAATTCTGCTCCCTGATGCACCGTTTCTATAGCCCGGATAAG
>CAZFKK010000073.1:0-11495 GCA_964519735.1 uncultured Taibaiella sp. | reverse complement strand
GGATTGACCTGTAATTTTTGTCGCAACTAGGGGTTTGGGGAGTGCCGTTTAATATGATCTTTACCAAGACGGATAAAAACACACAGTCAGAGACCTCCCGGAATGTAAAGGCTTTTATTCAGAAGATGAAGGAAGAATGGGAATACATTCCCCGGAGTTTCACCACCTCCGCAGTCAAAGGCACAGGGCGTAAGGATATTCTCTCCTATATTGATGAATTAAATGAAACGTTTACCCTGGAAGCGAAGGACGCATAGGGCATCAAATTCTGACTCCTTCACGGACTTCCGCTACCCATTGAAGGGCTACTTTCAGTTGCTCTTCTTTATTCAGGTCGCTATTGTCCAGTAAACGGGCATCTTCAGCCTTCCTGAGCGGGCTCTCTTCCCGGTTACTGTCGATATAATCCCTCAATTCAAGATTATGTCTTACTTCATCCAGGGTGATATCCGGATTGGTAGCATATAGTTCCTGGAAGCGACGTTTAACCCTGATTTCCGGGTCGGCAGTCATAAAGATCTTCAGCTCTGCCTCGGGAAATACGACAGTGCCGATATCCCTTCCATCCATAACCAATCCTTTTTGCCGGCCCATGAGCTCTTGCTGTGTTACCGCAAAAGTGCGTACGGCTTTAATGGCTGCGACTTCACTTACTTTCTCTGCAATGATCATTTCCCGTATCGGGCGGGATACATTTTCGTCATTCAGGTAAATTTCAGATATGCCGGTTCCCGGCTGGGTTTTGAAGTGAAGATGGATATTATTTAAGGCGGATAAGATAGCAGGCTCCTGGTCAAAAGGGACATTTTCTCTTAAGAAATATAAGGTAATGGCACGATACATAGCCCCGGTGTCGATGTAGCGGTAGTGTAATTGCTCAGCGAGTTCCCTGGCTAAAGTGCTTTTTCCGCAGGATGAGTATCCGTCTATGGCAATAATGATTTTCATAAATCAATTCTTTTTATTCTTAGCAAAATAAAAGGGACATCTACTGCTGCACTTACTTTCGTCACCTGCTTCCCGGGGCCTGTTGCGTCCTGGCCTTCTTGCAAATGTAAACCTATTTGTCCAATTTTTCATAAGGAAGAATGGGTAATAATGTCTTAATTTTGTCGTTGTTGCTGCAGCTTTTGTGCCAAATTAATTGCTTATGTACGCTCTTTCCCTGGGCTTCAGCCCCTGTCCTAATGATACTTTTATTTTTGATGCTTTGGTTAACAAGCAATTGGATACCGGTGAATTGCGTTTTGATTATGTGATGGAAGATGTAGAGACGTTGAATCAATGGGCTTTTGAAGGAAAACTGGCGATCACCAAATTAAGTTACCATACTTTTTTACATGTCTCTGACCGGTATGCCTTGCTCGATGCGGGCAGCGCTTTAGGGAGCGGAGTAGGGCCATTATTGATCACCCGGGCGGGCGGCATTCCATCCCGGGGATTTGAAGATTTTATTAACCGGGCTTCTGTGGCGATACCCGGTCAATATACCACTGCCAATTTATTGTTTTCGCTGGCATTCCCGGAAGCTAAGAATAAGACAGAAGTACTGTTCAGCGCAATAGAAGAGCGGGTATTGCAGGGGGAATTTGATTGTGGTCTCGTTATTCATGAAAGCAGGTTCACCTACCGGCAAAAAGGCCTGCAAAAATTGATGGACATGGGGGAGTGGTGGGAGAAAAGCACAGGTGCGGCCATCCCTTTGGGCGGTATCTGTATTCGCCGGGATCTGCTTCCGGAGATCGCAGGTACCCTCAACAGGCTTATTCGGGAAAGCCTGGCATTAAGCTGGCAGCATTATCCTGTGTTGTCGGATTTTGTAAAGAATAATGCGCAGGAAATGGAAGAGGCAGTGATGCGGCAGCATATTGATCTGTATGTGAATAAATATACAAACTCATTAGGTGTGGAGGGACGGCAAGCGGTTCAGGCCCTGCTGGAACGTGCGCAAATGAGTAAGCTGATCATTCATTTGCCACAAAACATATATGGGTGATCTGTTGCCAGGGAGAGATGTGCCGGGAGCGGAAATTAAAATTAAAACTGCAGATGCTTCACGGTGAGCCCCTTATTGATCAGTTGCTTCAGGGAATCTATCCCGATGCGTAGGTGGCGTTCGGCATAGATCTGGGTTACTTTGGCATCTCCTTTTGAGGTTTTGACTCCTTCGGGAGTCATGGGTTGATCGGAGATAAGGAGTAGTGCCCCTGTGGGGATCTTATTGGCAAACCCGGTAATGAAAATGGTGGCAGTTTCCATGTCTATCGCCATAGCACGTAATTGCTGAAGGTATAGCTTAAAGGCATCATCGTGTTCCCATATCCTCCGGTTGGTAGAATAGCAGGTTCCGGTCCAGTAATCCTGCTCATAATCGCGAATCGTGGTTGAAATGGCTTTCTGAAGAGCAAAGGCCGGCAGGGCCGGTACCTCAGGAGGAAAATAGTCATTGCTGGTTCCTTCCCCCCTGATGGCTGCAATAGGCAGGACGAGGTCACCGACTTTATTGCTTTTCTTCAGGCCCCCACATTTACCCAGGAATAAAACGGCTTCGGGATTGATCGCAGAGAGCAGGTCCATTACTGTGGCAGCGCCGGGACTGCCCATCCCAAAATTGATGATGGTAATGTTTCCTGCCGTAGCACAGGGCATAGGTTTATCCAGGCCGATAACAGGCACCTCATGCATTTGCGCAAAAAGTTCTACATAACGGTAAAAATTGCAGAGCAGGATATACTGTCCGAATGCTTTTAATTCAAGGCCCGTGTACCGGGGAAGCCAGTTAGCAACAATTTCTTCTTTAGTCTTCATGAATAGATCTGCTGTGTCTTTTTAAAGATAAGGAAAATAATGTTGTTCGCCAAAAGATGTTTGTTGTCCATCTTCAATAGGGTAGCACAGGCCTGGAAATTATAAAAAACCTGTGGTCACATTCGCTTGTGCCAGTAAACGTTCTATCTCCTTTTCGCGTTTTAAGAGTTGAAAGCGCCAGAGTGCCAGTATCCAACGTCCACGTATCTTTTTCAACCGGTCTTCAGGCGACTGAATGAAAAGGCGCTTTATCCAGGTCCAGGCTATATAATTGTGGAAGGTCCGGCTCAGTTTTATATAATAGACCAGTATGTCAGGGCCACACAGCTCCAGCAATGCAGCCACTTCTTCCGGGCTGTTAAAGGAGGAAATGCATAATACAGATCCGTTTCGGGGGTCGAAGTAGTCGGTCAGGGTCTTCTCCTGATGCCAATGGCTGTTACTGATGATGCGTTGCACCTGTCCGGAAGGTGAGGTATGGGCTGCAATCTGAAGCGGCTGATCCGGGATAAACTTTACTTCCCATTCCTTTTGGGTTAAGGTATTATAGATCGTCCAGATCCTGTTTTTATAATAGTTCAGCATTTCTGCAGCAAAGGAGCTGTCATAGCGGGATTTCGGCAGCGTGGTGTGAAAACTGGCATAATAATAAACGTGCGAGGCGTAAGGATCAAAAATCTCGGGAACCCGTACCACCAGTTCCCTGTTTTTAGCATATACTTTCCATACGATCCGGCGTACATCATCACCAGACTCAAAATCTTTATAGTTCAGGTATTCTCCTTCAACACGACGCAATTGTTCGATACGGGTGTCGGTCTGCTCTGTTTTCCTGGGCAGGGTTTCCCGGTCTTCTAAAGCCAGTTGTTCAGGATTTTGATAAAAATGGCCTTGAATACGCTGCCTTACCGGCAATGAAAACAGTTGCAACATATCTTCAAAATAGATAAACCCTCCCCTGATCGCATACTCCTTGATATCAGGGAGTTGCAATATACTTTTACCCGCTATGGCATCCCGCCAGAAATGTTCCGGCTTTCTTTTGTTGGAAGCCAGGATAAACTGGTCTGTCATTTTGTAATCATCATAAAACAGCCTTCCTTTCACAAATCCCAGGAAGGGACGACGTGCTTTCCGGACCAGCGTTTCCAGCCAAAGGCCTTTATGCCCGGTTGCCGGCTTGAAATTGAATTCAAGGATATAGTTTTTTTTGCGCCTCAGCCATAGATAATGCAGCCAGCAAAACAGGGTCGTGAGGACGGAAAAGCCAATGAGCGTAAGGATAAACAATAGCGCGATTTTGCTCATCAGGAGGATTAAGGGACGGAAGGAGGGCAAGTTTTCTCCCGCAGGCATCGGATTGGATTTCAGGATGTTGAAGCAGAGCCATATAGCAATGCCAGCCACCAGGGCATTTATTCTGAAAGGAATGTATTGCCTGTAGTAACGTAGTTTTCCGGAGATTTGAGCCCAATTCATAATAAGGGGGGAAAGTTACGTACAATAAAGAAACTGGAAAAGCCTTTATGTCATTCTGTATTTCCCGGGAAAGGCATATAAGTTATCATTGGCCGATATCCATTAATGTATAAACTTTTCACTATCGTATTGTTCCCCTGCCTTTACGGACAATGGGATAAAGTTTTCCTGCGGAGGGATCGGACAGTTATAGCCTGTTGTAAAGGCGCAATAAGGATTGTAGGCTTTATTGAAATCCAGGATCATAGTGCCGGATTGCAGGTCAGTGGTAAGCAATGATATATATCTTCCACCACCATAACTGCCCTTTCCTGAACTTTTATCCGTAAAAGGGATAAATAAATGTTCCGCCGTTTCCTGTTCCTTTTTTAATTGCAGTAACTGGTAAACGTATAAAGAATGGGTTTTTCCCTTTATGGTAAATTGGAGTTGTGCATATTGGCGGGCTTCTTTCAATTTGCCGGATGAGGTTGTTATTTTAAAAGGTTTCGCATCGGGGAGTAAGGTTACTTTCGCTGTTACTTTCCATTTTGATTTTATAGGATAGAACACAATATGTGCTGTATCCTGGTTGATGATCGTATAGAGTGCTTCTTTATAATCCTTCTGAAACGCTTTTAGAGAATCTGTATAAGAAAACTGGGCGGATACGCTACCAGGTATACCCAAAATAAAGATCCAGAAGAGAAGCTTCATGTGCCTATTATTTGTTTGGGTTTATTTCCGCGAAGCCTATCATACGGTTAAGATCCGGATCCCAGACTTTTAAACGCAGGCAGGCCCGTATATCTTTGAAGGATAGCGAAGTTGTCGTCACCTGTTGCAATTCCGGCAGTTGATTCATCGCTTCAGGTAAACGATAAAAAGGAACACGGGAATTAAGATGATGGATATGATGGTAACCGATATTGGCAGTGATCCACCGCCATACCCGATTGGTTTTCATATAACTGGATGATTTCAATGCTGCTGTTTCGTAAGCCCAGTCTTCATTGGCCTGGAAAATAACGCCGGGAAAGTTATGTTGTGCATAAAACAAATAAGCACCGATCCCCGTAGCAATAAAAAAGGGGATCATGATGCCGGCCAGCCAGGCTTGCCAGCCCAGGAAGATAATAGTAAGCGTGATCAACGCTGCATGCAGGATTAATGCCAGGAGCGAATCGAGATGGCGGCGGGGGCTGCTCATTAAAGAGCTGATACACATGCCGAATAAAAACATAGACAGGTAACCCATAGCGATGGTAAGCGGATGGCGGATCATCAGGTACTCCCTTCTTTCCTGCTGAGACATGTTTTCAAATTTCTTGCGGGTAGCTACGGGATAGGACCCTATACTGGCGCTGAACAGTTTGGAGTTATGGTTATAGTCATGGGAGCGCTTCCAGATACTGGTCGGTGCGAGTACATAGATGCCAAAGGTGGTCATGATAGCTTTAGCCCAGGATGATTTCTGTAAGATGGAATGATGCAGATAATCGTGGTAAATAACGAAGAAGCGAATCACGATAAAGCCCTGTAAGATGCCGGCAGTGATTTTAACACCCAGCCAGGGAGCAGTGAAGGCTATGGTCATGGTCACCAGCAACAAAAAAAGTGTGGATAACATATACCACCAGCTCTTTTTGCGATCCTCTTTGGCAAAAATTTTAGTGGCCAGTATGAGTTCCTTTCCGCTGCGCATACTTCCCGTTGTCTTTTCTTGTGCTAATACCGTAGCCATAAATGCAAAGATGGTTATTCTTGGCGACAATTCAATGTAATGTCAAATTTATAATATTTAAAATACTATATGAATGGCTTAAGATGGTTTTTTGTGTTTCCATCTTCTGTGGGACCATAACCAGGTCTCGGGTTGGGCTATAATGTCTCTTTCCAACCTTTTTGTATGACATTCCGTAATCTCGCCATCAGCAGTTTGTTTTGGGTTTTCGATCAGCAATTCCGCATTGATCTCATAATATCCTCTTTTTACTCTTTTTACCTGTGCAAATACAATCGGGTAGTTGAGCTTTTTCGCAATGCGTTCCGTGCCCAGGAAAACCGGGGTATCCTGGTGAAGAAAGGTCATCCAGTGGGCGTTGGTTGGGCTAGGGGTCTGATCGGCTATAAAAGCGGTTACATTAACTTCATCCCGGCGGGCAGCCATTTCTTTAAAAGTATCCCGCATGGCAATTAACTTTGTTTTAAAGCGGGTTCTCATTTGATACATCAGGCCATCCAGGTATTTATTGGTAAGGGGATGGTAGATTACATAGAGCTGAGCGTTGATTTCCAGGCTGAAGGTATTTCCTGCCCATTCCCAATTGCCCTGGTGCCCCATGACGAGAATGACACTTTTATGCTGATCTGCCAGTGAACGGAACAATTCTTTGGCATCTGGGTGGAAATAGCAATGCTTCAGCATGGATTTCCTGCTGATCGTCAAAGTTTTGAACACTTCCAAAAACAGATCGCAAAGGTATTTATAAAAATCACGGCAGATACCCTGTATTGCGGCTTCACTTTTATCCGGAAAGGAACGCCGCAGGTTTTCGAGCACAAGCTCTTTCCTGTACCCGATTACTTTAAACAGGATGAAGTACACAAAGGTGGACAATCCATATAATAAAGGATAGGGCAGCAAAGAGATCAGGTAAATAAAAGGAAGCGAAATGTAATAAAGGACAGCTTTCAATTTCAGGAAATTGTGAGGTTGATAAGCTACAAAGGTAATCAGTTTCGGGAAAGGATACAAGCGTAGCAGGCCTTAGATCGGACCTTCCACCCTGGAACAGGGCCCGGTTTCCGAACTGCCTTTTAGAAAAAGAATACGGGCATCCCCATTATGAAATGCCCGTACCTGATTGATTAGGAGGAGTATTAATCCTGGTTCAGTTTTTTTACCATAGTGAGTATGGTAGCGATAGCCACGGTTTCGCCGGTTTCATCATATACATCCACCAGCCACCTGACAATGCCCTTTGCGATATCGTCTTCCGTTCTTTTTTCCTGGTCTGTTTTTTCCTTTACGGTGAGCCTTACGCCTATGGTAGCACCAGGATATACCGGTTTGGTGAAACGGGCTTCATCAATGCCGTAGTTCAATAGAACTGGTCCTTTTCTGGCATCCACAAATAATCCTGCAGCTTTTGATAAAACAAAATAACCATGGGCTACCCGCTGCTCAAAGATGGTGCCTTCCAGGGAAGTGGCATCCATATGGGCATAAAAGTTGTCTCCGCTGACATTGGCAAAGTTGGTAATATCCGCTTCTGTTACCGTATGTTTTGCAGTAATGAGGGTATCCCCTATTTGTAGCTCTTCAAAGTGTTTCCTGAAAGGGTGAAGGTCAGACTCGGTTTGCTTGCCATTCTGCTGGTAAACATTGGTGATCCTGGAGATGGTCGTAGGAGATCCCTGGATCGCAGTTCGTTGCATGTAGTGTAATACGCCCCGCTTACCACCCATCTCTTCGCCTCCTCCTGCGCGTCCCGGACCGCCATGTACCAGTAAGGGCATTGGAGAACCGTGTCCTGTGCTTTCTTTGGCACAGTCCCGGTTGAGCACCAGTATCCTGCCATGCATAGTTGCGGCTTCCAGGGTGTATTCCCGGGCTATGTGGTCATCAGCGGTGATAATAGAACTGACTAAGGAGCCTTTACCCATCCTGGATAAGCTGATCGCTTCGTCCAGGTCGTTGTACGGCATGAGGGTACTTACAGGGCCAAAGGCTTCTATATTATGGCAGGCTGTATGTTTAAACGGTTCTTCATTAAGAAAGACTACAGGTGGTAAAAAGGCTCCTTTTGCTCTATCGGCTCCCAGTACTTCATACTGTTCCAGGTTGCCAATGATAATGCTTTGCTCCTGGCTTAATTCTTTGATCTTTTCCAGGACTTCCTGCTTTTGTCCAAGTCCGGCCAGGGAGCCCATCCGTACGCCTTCGACTGCAGGGTCTCCTATGGTGGTGCCCGCCAGTCGTTTGCCCAAGGCAATCCGGACCTCTTCAATTCGATCAGTAGGAACGATGATACGCCGGATGGCAGTACATTTCTGCCCGGCCTTGGTGGTGATTTCCCTGACGACCTCTTTGATAAAGATATCAAATTCAGGCTGGTCAGGACGGACATCGGGCCCCAGTACGGAGCAGTTGAGGGAGTCTGCTTCCATATTGAAAGGAACCGCTTCCTCTATTAATCTTGGATGTGATTTTAACATTTTCCCGGTAGTCGCAGAGCCGGTGAAGGTGACCACATCCCCGTTCTCCACATGATCAAGGATGCCCCTTGCCGATCCGCAAATGAGTTGGAGAGCGCCTTCGGGTAAGATGCCGGATGCTATAATGTCCTGAACGACAACTTCGGTAAGGAAAGAAGTGAGCGTAGCCGGTTTGACAATGGCCGGGACACCAGCCATGAGATTGACGGCTATTTTTTCAAGCATACCCCATACAGGGAAGTTAAAAGCATTGATATGGATAGCTACACCTGGCTTGGGTACCATAATATGATGGCCGATAAAGGTGCCGTTTTTGGATAAGATCGCGGGTGTCCCTTCTACATAAAAAGGCTCATCCGGGAATTGGCGGCGTAAGGACGCATTTGCAAAAAGGTTACCGATGCCCCCTTCTATATCCACCCAGCTATCGTTACGTGTTGCGCCGGTTAACCGGCTGACGGTATAATAATTTTCTTTGCGCTCCATCAGGTATAAAGCGAGGGCTTTCAGCATCCGGCCCCGCTCCTGGAAGGTCATTTTGCGTAAAGTACTGCCTTTCTTCCTGGCATAGCTCATCATGGCTCCGAAGTCGAGTCCTTTACTGCTGGCAGTATATACGGCTTCGCCCGAGATCGCATTGTGTAGTATTTCTCCATCATCCTGTCCGGCGATCCATTGACCGCCGGCGTAGTTTTTTAACTGTACTAATGACATAGGTATATTCCGGTTAGTTATTGATGCAATAAATTGGAAATGCAAATTACGGCTATTGCTTTGAATTTTGTGGCCTGAATCTTCCCATGCTATAAATGCAGGTAGTAGGGTTGTAGCAGGTAGATGAATTCAGAGGTATATTGCCCGTCCTGTTGACGTATCGTCAGGGAGGTTACTCTTGGGGTGTTCCGGAGCGAGCGGGTATAGATCCCGGCTACCCGGTTAGGCGCTTTATGTTCATCAGGTTGGATAGATAAGGATTGCTGCAGGTGCAATCCATACTGTAAGGCGATATGATGCCAGGCTTCCCACTCCCGGGCGGGGTAAAGAATACAGCAAATACCCTCTTTACGCAGCAGCCGGACAGCAGCGGCTGCGATTGATTCTTTACTCAGGCTGACACTGTGCCGGGCTTGATTTCTTTGCTGCTGTGTGGATTGCAGCTGGTTGTGAAAAAAGGGAGGATTACAAATGATATAATCATAGGCGCCTGCATGAACAGGATCCCGGATAAAATCCTGTAAGGCAACAGGCCACACTTTTACGCGTTGGGGCCATGGGCTTGCTTTTATGTTCTCCCGGGCTTGCTGTGCGGCTCCGGGATCTATTTCCAGTCCATCTATGTTCAGGTCGAGATGCTGCTGTGCCAGCATCAGGCTTAATAAACCGGTGCCTGTACCTATATCCAGGACGCGGCGCGGTTGAACGCTGTTGCCCAGGATGCTTGCAGCCCAGGCGCCTTGGATACAGGCATCTGTAGATACCTTCATGGCACAATGCTCCTGCAGGATACGGAACTGTTTGAACTGGAAGTAATCGTTAGCCATTGATCCATGTAGCACGTGGAGAGGGCACGGCGCTATAATCTGTAAATTGATGTTCCAGAGCTTTATAATGCGCAGTAATACCGATCATAGCAGCATTGTCTGTGCAATACTCAAATTTAGGAAGGTAAATATTCCAATTGTTTTTAGTGCCTAAAATAGTTAGCGCTGTTCTTAGGCCGCTATTGGCAGATACGCCGCCTGCAATGCCAATTTCTTTGATATTGTATTTTTTTGCGGCTTTTTCTAGTTTCCGTAACAAGGCGGTTACTATAGTGTGTTGCACAGAAGCGGAAATATCATTCCTGTTGGCCAGGGTAAAGCCGGGCGCTGCTTTTTCCTGCTTCTGTAAAAAATACAGAACGGCAGTTTTGATGCCGCTGAAACTGAAATCATAATCTTTAATATCCGGGATGGGAAATGTGAATTTTTCCGGGTGGCCTTGCTGCGCATATTTGTCCACTAAAGGACCGCCGGGATAAGGCAATTGAAGCATTTTGGCTATTTTATCAAATGCTTCCCCTGCTGCATCATCCAATGTCTCCCCGATCACTTCCATGTCCAGGTGGCTCCGGCAAAGAACAATTTGGGTGTGGCCCCCCGAAACGGTCAGGCAAAGAAAAGGAAAGGAGGGTTTCGGGTCTTCGATCCAATGGGCCAATACATGGGCCTGCATATGTTGTACACCAATCAACGGTAAGCGGTTGGCCTGGGCAAAACCCTTGGCAAAACAGGCCCCTACTAAAAGCGAGCCGATAAGGCCGGGCGCCTGGGTGAAAGCTACCGCTGTAATGGCTTCTTTGGCAATACCTGCTTCCTTTAACGATTGGTCAACAACAGGAACTATATGTTGCATATGAGCCCGGGAAGCCAATTCAGGCACAACGCCCCCGTATTGCTCATGCACTTTCTGGGTAGCGATGATATTACTGCGTACTTTCCCATCCTGAACAATGGCTGCGGCTGTTTCGTCACAGGAGGATTCTATGGCAAGAATAGTGTGAATGGACATAAAAGAGGGCAAAAATATAGGAAATTTAAGACAATCATTTGTTCGATTTAAAAAATAGCTTTACTTTTGCCCTCCCAAAACGAAAAAAGGGGGTATAATACTATGCTTATATTGGATGCTAAAGATTGTGAAAACATAGACAAGGCGCTCAAAAAATACAAAAAAAAGTTTGAGAAATCACGTACATTGAATCAATTGCGTGCGCGTCAGGCTTTTACAAAGCCTTCTATCAATCGTCGTAAACAAGTGCTGAAGGCGGCTTATCGCCAACAAATCCTTGCCGGTAAGGTAGAGATTTAATATTCAGCCTGTTGGGCTGTGATCCTGTAGATATTTTGACTCTTTAGGGCAAATTGTCTTTCCATAATTAATTTCCGAAAGGGATTGTAAATAGTTATATTTACAATCCCTTTCGTGTGTCAGGCATGTATATTTACTCTAGGGTGTAAGTCCCGAAC
>CAZFKK010000072.1:0-11598 GCA_964519735.1 uncultured Taibaiella sp. | reverse complement strand
GCACATGCTTACGGGCAAAACCGGTAGCGGTAGCTGCGCTGGCCTGACGGGTAAGGTAGCCGATATTGATCTGCTCGAGATTCATCTTCAGGAAAGCTGCAGCGCCCATATTGCGGGGCTCTTCCTGTACCCAAAGCCATTGGGCAGCTTTATATTTTTCATAGAGAGCATTCAATTGTTGTTGTGGCAGTGGATAGATCTGCTCAAGGCGGATAATAGCCACATCTTCCCGTTGTTCATTCAATTGCTTCTCGCTGAGGTCGAAGTAGACCTTCCCGCTGCATAATAATACCCTTTTTACTTTAGATACATCTTTTATATTAGGATCATCGATAACTTCCTTGAAACCACCTTGTGCAAATTCAGCTACAGTAGAGTAGGAACGTGCATGCCTCAGGTTTGCTTTAGGGGAAAAATTCACCATAGGAATACGGAACGGTAGAGCAAGTTGGCGCCGTAAAGCATGGAAAAAATTGGCCGCAGTGGTGATATTGGTCACAAACATATTATTTTCCGCAGCCTGTTGCAGGAAGCGTTCCAGGCGGGCGCTGGAATGGTCAGGGCCACCGCCTTCATATCCATGGGGCAGCAATAATACCAATCCATTCTGAGTGGTCCATTTTTGCTCTGCACTGGTAATATACTGGTCGATCACAATTTGCGCGCCGTTGACAAAGTCACCATACTGGGCTTCCCATAATACGAGGTTATTCGGGCTAGTCATACCGTAGCCATATTCGAAGCCTAAAACAGCATACTCGCTCAACAGGGAATTATAGATATAAAACTTGCCTTGCCCTTCTTTGAGTTGTGCCAGTCTGTTATATTCTCTATTGTTATTTTCATCCATCAGTACAGCATGCCTGTGGGAGAAAGTGCCTCTTTGTACATCTTCACCACTTAAACGAACATCGTGGCCTTCTGAAAGTAAGCTGCTGTAGGCCAGCAATTCACCGGTAGCCCAATCTATTTTACCTTCTGTTTCCAGTAATTTCGATTTGTCCTTAAGTAATTTATCTACCTTCCTTAACGGTTTAAAATCTTCAGGATACTGCATCAGTTTCTCAAAGAGTGATTTGATCTCTTCTGCCGGGATAGCAGTGTTCGGGGATTGGATAAAGTCTTCCGGTTTGGATTTCCGTAATTCCTGCCATTTTTTTTCAGGTGCCTGATAAGAATAAGGGAAAGGCTTTTGTTTCACTTCATCCAGCCTCGCCTGCAATTCGTTCCAGAATTTCTGTTCCAGGTCTTTGGCCATCTGTTGCGCTTCCGGCTCGCCGTTATCCAGCAGGTACTGCGTATAAACTTCGCGTGGATTGGGATGCTTGTCGATCAGGGCATACAGTCCCGGCTGTGTAAACTTAGGTTCATCTCCTTCATTATGTCCATGTTTGCGGTAACAAACCATGTCGATGAAGATGTCTTCATTGAATTGTTGCCGGTAATCAATGGCCAGGATAGCGGCTTTTACTACTGCTTCTGGATCATCGCCATTCACGTGCAGTACAGGAGCATGGACCATAGCTGCAAGACTGGTACAATAGTCGGAAGACCGTGCATCATCAAAATCTGTGGTGAACCCGATCTGGTTATTGATGACAAAATGAAGCGTACCCCCTACCTCATAGCCCTTGAGCTTACTCATCTGCAGCAATTCGTAAATAATGCCTTGTCCGGCCACTGCGGCATCACCGTGTATGAGAATCGGTAATATTTTATGGTAATTACTATTATACAGAGCATCTGCTTTAGCCCGTGCATATCCGGCTACAATCGGATCTACTACTTCCAGATGGGAAGGATTAGGCAGCAGTTGTACATTAACCACTTTTCCGGAAGGGGTAGGAATATCGCTATGAAAGCCGAGATGATACTTTACATCACCACTGCCCATGGTCATATCAATAGGCATATTGCCTTCAAATTCGGAAAATATCTGGTCATATGTTTTACGCAATACATTGGCCAGTACATTCAGACGGCCGCGGTGGGCCATACCGATCACTACTTCCTGTACGCCTGCATCAGCAGAAGTGGTAATCATAGCGTCCAGCGCAGGGATCATACTTTCTCCGCCTTCCAGGCCAAATCTTTTCTGACCTATAAATTTGGTATTCAGGAATTTTTCAAAAATTACGCCGTAATTCAGCTTTTCCAGGATGCGTTTTTGCTCCGGAAGGGTGAATTTGCGCATCATCAATTCCTCAAAATGGTTCTGTACCCATAGATGGGCTTCCATGCGGTTCATATAAGTATATTGAATACCTATATTGCCTGCATATATTTTCTTAAGCTTGGCCAGGATATCTTTTAAAGTAGCTTTACCCAGACCAATATAGTCTCCTGCAAAAAATTCGGTATCCATATCACTATCGGTAAGGCCAAATTCAGCAAGATCCAGGTGTGCTTTACGGTCCATCCTGGGACGGATGGGATTAGTGGTGGAGATAAGGTGAGCACGTTTACGATAAGCACGAATGAGTTCGAACACACTAAATTCCTTCTGCAAATAAGCCGGTGCTTTGACGGTAGTACCAAAGGCTACAGTCGCAGCTTGTTGAACAGTCTGATCAGGAACCTTACCGTTACTGCCGGAAGGAGTACGTTCCTGTGTTTTGGTCAGAGCAAAATCAAATCCTTCAAAAAATTTTTTCAGTTCAGGATCTACGGTTTGCGGATTTTTCAGATAGTCGTTATAAACCGACTCAATATAAGAGGGATGCGAATTAGTAATATACGAAAAATCTTCCATTTCGTTTAAAAAAACTCATTAAAATGATATAAAAAAACTGCTTAAAGGTGAAAAAAACACCTAATGCGCAAAGTTAGGATAATTGCGGCCATAAAAGCAAGCTAAAAGGAAGGGAAAATATAAAAACGAACTTTTTACAAGAGATTAACCTTACGTTATCTTTTTGGGGAATCTTTTATCCAAATGCCTGCCTGTTTATCCAACCTTCTTCCTGCTTTTGATCCCGGAGCAAAAATAATTTCCTACTTTTCACGTTGATATCGCTACTCATATTTTGTCTATTCATTACAGATATTGCTTTTTCATTTTTTTTCTGCTTCTGTTTCCCGTTGCTGATTTATGGGCACAGGCAGGAACAGGTTCTGCATGGCCATCCAATCTCCGTTACCGGACGATAGCTTTGTCCCCCGGGGATTCCTTAATTCTTGATACCTTTTCCATAGCATCGGGTAGCCTGGTGTTACAGGGGATACCAGATTCCGCTTATCAATTGTTCCCGGAGCATTCTTTGCTGGTATGGCGACACCGGCCTGACCAGGATTCCCTTGATATGACCTACCGGGTTTTGCCTTTTTCCTTTACTCAGAAAAGAATGCATAAACGTTTGGGTCTAATCGATTCCAATATTTCATTTTCTGCCTTTAATTATAGCCTGGCAGATACCCAGCAACCGGGTTTTGTAGATTTCAATAGTATAGCTTATAATGGTACTTATGGGCGTAGCTTATCCCTGGGTAATAACCAGGACCTTTCCTTACAGTCTAATTTTAACCTTCAGTTAGAAGGTTATGTATTGGATAGTGTACGCATTGAAGCTGCGGTAACCGATAATAATATTCCATTTCAACCAGATGGTAATACCCGGCAGATACAGGAATTTGATCAGATATTTATCACTTTTGAGAAAGGAAAATACAAATTAACAGCTGGAGATTACAATCTGAAGCGACCTAACAGTTACTTTGTAGACTTCAATAAGCGGGTTCAGGGACTCATGTTTCAATCTGATTTTGGTGCAAAAGGGCGGGTGAAGCACAAATTCGGCCTTAGTGGTTCGTTGGCAAAAGGGCAGTTTGCCCGGAATATCATACAGGGTATAGAAGGAAACCAGGGGCCTTATAAGTTAAGCGGAAATAATGGAGAACAGTTTTTTGTTGTCCTTGCAGCTTCCGAAAGTGTTTATATTGATGGGGTACAGTTGGAGCGTGGAGAGGATCGGGATTATGTTATCAATTATAATACGGGTGAAGTGAGTTTTATGCCACGGCAACTGATCACTAAAGACAAACGGATACAGGTTGAGTTCGAGTACCAGGACCGTAATTACCTGAATACTTTATTCTATGGTTATGATGAAATACAGGTAGGAAAGAAATGGAATTTTCGCATGAATTTTTATTCTAATCAGGATGCCCGCAATCAACCGTTTACCCAAACCCTGAGCGCTGCTCAGAAACAGTATCTTGCAGGTATAGGAGACCGTATTGAAGATGCTTATTATCAAAGTATACAGCCCGATACCTTTGCGGCCAATAAGATTTTATATAAAATTGTGGACACCACGGTAGGTGGCATTCATTATGATTCGGTATTCGTTTATACCACAAACCCGGACAGTGCGCAGTACAACCTGGGTTTCTCCTATGTGGGGGAACGTAAAGGCAACTATGTCATTTCCGGTGCCAATACCAATGGCCGTTCTTATAGCTGGGTAGCGCCCACGGATGGTATTCCTTCAGGAAGTTATGAGCCGGTCGTCTTATTGATTACACCTAAAATGCACCAGATGTTTACCCTGGGGTCCACTTATCAGATAGATTCTTTGAAACAAATATCAGTGGAATTGAGTGCCAGCCAATATGATCCTAACCTGTTTTCAGGCTTAGACCGGGATCAGCATTGGGGCGGGGCCGGACGATTGGTGTATGATGAGCTGCGGTTCTTCGGCAGGCCTGATAGCATGGGCAGGAAGGGGTTAAGCTGGAAGAATCAACTGACGTATGAATATGTCCAGCATACTTTCAAGGCCATAGCCCCTTACAGGAATGTTGAATTTGCCCGGGATTGGAATATACCGGTGGATGCTCCTGCAGAAGAGGAACATCTGGCCGGGTTCAGTACGGAACTGAAAAAAGGGGATGGTATCGGGATTCAATATGCTCTAAACTGGTACCAGCGGGGATCGGACTATACGGCTAACAGGAATGTGCTGGTGCTGCTGTACCAGCATAAGCTGGTAAAATCCGGTGCCACTTTTAACCTGATGCATGCGCAAAGCCCTGTGCGCAAGAGCAATTACTGGCGTCCTTCAGCTTTCCTTGAAAGGACCTTTCCCGCAATAGGCGGGATTACGATCGGTACGCGTTATGAAGTGGAAAAAAATGACCTTCGGCATGCCGTATCAGATTCATTATTGTCCGCAGCGTTTTCATTTAATGCTTTGCGGTTCTATATCCGGACGGCAGCGGAAAAGAAAACGAAGCTGGAACTGAACTATACGTTACGTAACGATGATTCTATACGCAATAATCAGTTTACCCCGAATAATTCAGCGCATACGATAGACGCTGCCCTGGGGTTATATCAGTGGGCAAACCACCAGATTTCCTTAACCGGCGCCTACCGGAAACTGATGATCCGGGATGAGCAAACACAACAGTCTGCAGAAAGTGGAGAAGGGGTATTAGGAAGATTGGAATATAACGGAACGTTGGCCAAAGGCTTCCTGGTTCCCTCTTTGTTGTACGAAATCGGGACAGGACAGGAGCAAAAACGGGAATATACCTACATAGAGGTACCTGCGGGACAAGGCATATATATGTGGAATGACTATAACGGAGACGGTGTACAGCAGGCTAATGAGTTTGAAATGGCCTTATACCCGGATCAGAGAAAGTATATCCGTATTATGACGCCTACGAATGAATATGTGAAGGTTCATTATGTTACGCTGAACCATTCTTTGCAATTGAGTCCGGATCATCTTTGGACCGGAAAGGAGAAAAAAACCTGGCAAAAGTTGGCAGGCCGCTTTACGGACCAGCTTTCCTTACAGATCAGTAACCGGGTACTGGCCGGAGCCGGGTTATATGTTTTCAATCCCTTTAGCCATAATTTTGAGGATTCCAGCGTTATTGCCAACCTGACCAGTATTAGTAATACCCTTTTCTTTAACCGTAACAGTGCCGTATGGGGACTGGATTATACGTACGCTTATAATTCGGGAAAAACTTTACTCACGTATGGTCTGGAAGGCAATAATCAATGGAATCATTCCGGTAAGTTCCGCTGGACCTTTGCCCGTGCCTTTACGGCTAACCTTCACGCCAGGTCAGGAATCCGGGGACTTAATTCTGCTCTGGCGGATGATGGCAGGACCTATTCGGTCAGGGGGAATATGGCAGAACCGTCTTTAACCTGGCTGCTGCAATCCAGTTTACGGATCACGGGAAGTTTCAAGTATGACGACCGGGTGAATAAAGCTGAATTTGGCGGGGAAAGGGCTTTGATCCAATCTGCCAATCTTGACTCCAGGCTGAGTTTACCCAATTGGGGAACCTTACAGGCCAGGGCTACTTATGCGCATATCAGCTATAACGGGAAACCCAATACCTCTTTATCTTTTGTTATGCTGGATGCGCTTCAAAACGGAACGAACTGGTTATGGTACCTGAACTGGGAGCGCCGTATCAGTAAAGGTATTGAAATATCCCTGGAATATGAGGGGCGTAAACCCGGGGCAAATGCAGTCATTCACACAGGAAGAATGAGCATAAGAGCCATACTTTGATATTAATTGTAAAATAATTCTCCCTTTTACCGCTTGCTTTTATATTTTTGCGTCTTGTATGTCGTTCCTTATTAAAAATGCTATCATATTAGATCCCCTTTCCGTTCATTTCGGAAAGAAGAAGGATATGCTCATTCGCAAAGGGCATATTGTTGCCATCGACCGCCATTTAAATGAAAAGGCGGAAAAGGTCATCGAGGGAAAAGAATTGTATGTCAGCCCCGGATGGGTAGATGTATTTGCCGATTATTGCGACCCCGGCTTTGAACATAAAGAGACTATCGGCTCCGGCTTGAGATCTGCGGCCAATGGCGGCTTTACAGATGTATTGTTAGCACCGGATACACAGCCGGTAATTGCCACCAAATCCGTGTTGGAATATGTACAGCAGAAGGGCAAAGGCTATGCCAGCCGGTTGCATGTGTTGGGCGCCGTATCCAAAAATAGGGAAGGTAAAGACTTGGCAGAGATGATGGATATGCACCATTCGGGTGCTATAGCATTTAGTGATGGCTGGCATCCTGTTCAGAATGCGGGGCTGATGCAAAAGGCGCTTGAATATGTGAAGGCTTTTGATGGCATCATTGTACAATTGCCGGTGCAGGCTTCTCTTGCTGCCGGAGGACTGATGAATGAGGGTGAATTGTCTGTACGACTGGGAATGAGCGGCATTCCCAATATTGCAGAAAGCCTGATTGTTCACCGGGATATAGAATTAACCCGTTATACCGGGTCACGTATTCACTTTACCGGGATCAGTACCCGGGAATCCCTGGCCCTGATTAAGGCTGCCAAGAAAGACGGACTGGCTGTTTCCTGCTCGGTTACCCCATATCACCTGTTCTTTACCGACGATATGCTGAAGGGATATGATAGTGTTTATAAGGTAGCCCCTCCTTTAAGGACGGAACCGGAGCGGAAGGCGCTGGTGAATGCCCTTATGGATGGCACCATAGATTGTATAGCTACCCATCACCGTCCCCAGGACTGGGATGCTAAAACCAAAGAATTTGAATATGCGGAACCGGGAATGATAGGCCAGGAAACCTGCCTGCCTATGTTACAGGCGGCAGCGCCTAAAGTAACGCCGGAGCGTTGGGCAGAGCTCTTATCCATTAACCCGAGAAAGATATTCGGCCTGGAAGAGATGACTATAACTGCAGGACAACCCGCACGGCTTACGGTGTTTGATACCGCAGCCTCCTGGACTTTTACCCGGGAAAATAAACAATCGAAAGGAGTGAATACTCCCTGGTTGGATAAAGAATTGAAAGGCAAAGTAATGGCCATTTGTTCCTGATCAGGAAGGGAAATGCTCATTCGCATTGGATTAATTATTTAATTAAGTAAATCAATCAGTATATGGAAAAAGAGATATTTGACCAACCGCAACAGAACAATATGAATAGTAAAAATATTACTATTACCTATGGACTGGTCACCGCCCTGGCGATGATCGTCATTGGATTGATACTGTATTTCAGTAATGTATCCATGACCTCCTGGACGCAGTATCTTGTATTTGCCGTATTCCTGGCCGGCGTTATTGCTGCCTGTATGGCCTTCGGCAAAAGCAGGCAGGGAGAAGTAACCTTCGGTAATGTTTTTGGCGCCGGCTTTCGGATGGTGGCCTTTACTACCATTATTATGGTGGGCTGGGGAATTATTACGTACTTTGTCCTTCCTGAGATGAAAGAAAAAGCATTGGAAACTGCCCAGGAAAGCATGATTAAACAAAATATGAGCGCTGACCAGATAGAATTGAGCCTGGAAATGACCAGAAATAATTTTTTCCTGTTCATGCTAATGGGACTAGTTTTTAATTATCTGCTGACGGGCGTTTTGTTTTCATTGATTGGTGCCGCTTTGACCAAAAAGAATAAAAATCCACAACCTTTTTAAGTGAATAGTTTGAACCAGCCTTATCCTCATTCAGCGTCGTCTTCAGCTCCGGAACTTCCCGGTGGCGGGTTACAGCTTTCTGTTGTTGTGCCTTTATTAAATGAGGCCGAATCTTTGCCGGAATTAACAGCCTGGATTGACCGGGTGGCTCAGGCACATGGGTTGACTTATGAGCTTTTGTTTGTTGATGACGGCAGCACAGATGATAGCTGGTCGGTAATTCAGCAGTTGTCAGACCAGTATATTGCTGTAAAGGGTATTAAATTTCAACGTAATTATGGCAAGAGTGCTGCTCTTAATGAAGCCTTTAAGGTAGCACAGGGCAGGGTAGTGATTACCATGGACGCAGATTTACAGGATAGCCCTGATGAAATACCTGAATTGTACAATATGATTGTAACACAGGGATATGACCTGGTAAGTGGCTGGAAAAAAAAGCGCTATGATAACGCGCTTACCAAAAATATTCCTTCCAAGATTTATAATTCCGTGACCCGTCGTATGAGTGGCATCCAGTTACATGACATGAATTGTGGTCTGAAGGCCTATC
Source organism: uncultured Taibaiella sp. (assembly GCA_964519735.1). Lineage (GTDB taxonomy): Bacteria > Bacteroidota > Bacteroidia > Chitinophagales > Chitinophagaceae > Taibaiella. The sequence continues at coordinate 2,604 of CAZFKK010000072.1, read as the reverse complement.
GCCAAAATGTGGTCAAAAGCATAGAGGTTTATAGCGAGATGCATCGGTATATCCCGGTGTTGGCAAAGTGGGCAGGATATAAAAAGATAGGGGAGAAGGTGGTAGAGCATCGTCCCCGGAAATTTGGTGTATCCAAATTTGGGTTGATCCGGTTTGTTAACGGACCATTGGACCTGGCCAGTATTTTATTTGTAAGCCGGTACGGTAAGAAACCTATGCAGTTTTTTGGCTTAATAGGTACTGTTATGTTTTTAGTAGGCTTCCTGATTACCGCGTATATGATTTTTGCCCGCTTTTACTTCGAGGAATATTCTTTGTCCAACAGACCGCCTTTTTATTTAGCCCTGACCTGTATGATGATGGGAACTATGTTTTTCCTTACCGGCTTTGTTGCAGAGCTGGTGGTACGTAATGCTTCGGAGCGGAATCATTACCTGATTGAGACAAAATTAAAAGTTTAGTATTATTTATGCAGTATAAGGTTAATTGTCATTTTGAAAAATTAACTTCGCAACTGTAATACATGGTGATGCTACGCCAGACACAACAACAAAAATTAATCCAAAAATTATCTCCCCAACAAATTCAGCTCATGAAATTGTTGCAGGTACCTACTGCCAACCTGGAAGAGCGGATTAAAGATGAACTGGAAAGTAACCCGGCCCTGGATGTGGGTACTGACCGCGAGGATGATCCCTATGGTTTGAAGGAATTTGAAAATCAGGCCGATCCTGATAGTGGAAATGAGGGCAGCCAGGATCAGGATGACGGTATGGAGCACATTGATGTTAGTGATTACCTGCGGGATGAACATGATGCCCAGGGAGATTATCATCTGAATGAAGGCCATGATGACGATGATGAGCCCAGGACTATCCCGGTAAAAGTCGAAACTACATTTTCAGATTATCTGAATGATCAACTGGGCTTGTTGAATCTGGATGAACGGCAACTTGAGATTGCCCACCAGATTATCGGCAGTATTGATGACGATGGTTACTTACGCCGGGATGCAGAATCTATTGCCGATGACCTGGCATTTAACAGAAATATCATTACAGAAGAATCAGAGGTAAGTATCCTGATCCGCAAAATACAGGATTTTGATCCACCGGGTGTGGCAGCCCGGGATCTGAAGGAATGTTTATTGCTCCAGCTCAAGAGGATCGAAGAACGGACTCCGGCTGTTAAAATGGCTTTTTCTATCCTTAAAGATTATTTTGATGAATTCACCCGGAAGCATTATGATAAGATCAAGCAACGGATGAAGATTAATGAAACCCAGTTTAAAGAGGCTATCCAGGTGATACTGAAGCTCACACCTAAACCGGGGGTTGCCTTTGCTTCTGCAGATAAATTGAGTGGTTATATTATTCCCGATTTCTTTATTTACAATAATAACGGATTGCTGGAATTAACGCTGAATTCCCGGAATGCACCTGAGCTGCGTATATCTGAAGGATACAGGGATATGCTAAAAACCTATGATTCCGGGCAGAAAAAGAATAAATCGCAACGGGAAGCTTTGCTATTTATCAAACAAAAGATAGATGCTGCCAAATGGTTTATTGATGCGATAAAGCAACGGCAGCATACCTTACTGGTGACGATGAATGCGATTATGGAATACCAGCGGGAGTTTTTCTTAACCGGCGATGAAACGGCCCTGCGGCCCATGATATTAAAAGATATTGCCGACAAGATCAGTATGGATATTTCTACGGTTTCCCGTGTGGCCAACAGCAAATATGTACAAACTGAGTATGGTACTTATATTTTAAAATATTTCTTTTCAGAAGCCATTGTCACCGATAGTGGGGAAGAGGTTTCTACCCGGGAAGTAAAACGGATCTTGTCTGACCTGATCGAGGAAGAGGATAAAAAGAAGCCTATTTCCGATGAACGATTGATGGAACTCCTTTCTCTTAAAGGATATAATGTAGCCCGGCGTACCGTTGCCAAATACAGGGAACAACTGGATATTCCTGTAGCCCGTTTACGCAAGCAGGCATAATTCAACCCGGGTTCATTCTGTCTCGAATGCTTTTGTGACCGCAGTGTAAGGGCTGATATGGCCCTGTTGAATCTCCGTTTCGAGACTGTTTATTTTTTCCTTAAAGCCCGGCCGGGCCATCAGGATCCGGTGCATCTGTTCATTGAACAATCTGCGGAATGCATAGAGATTCTGAGCATTCCGGTTTTGGTAGAAATAGCTATTTGCCAGTTGATGCTGTCGGAATTTTTCAATCATGAGCGCCACTTCCTTTATACCCTGGTCTTCATAAGCAGAGCAGATTTTAACTTCAGGTATCCATCCTGAAGGATGAGGCGGCAGGAAATGTAAGGCCCTTGCATATTCAGAGCGGGCTATTTTTGCTTTTTCTATATTTGGACCATCCGCCTTGGTGATCACCAATCCATCCGCCATCTCCATAATTCCTCTTTTGATGCCCTGGAGCTCATCACCTGCACCGGACAGCATCAGGAGCAGGAAAAAGTCTGTAATCTGGCTCACTTCTGTTTCACTCTGTCCAACCCCCACGGTCTCTATAATGATTGAAGTGAATCCTGCTGCCTCACATAGCAGGGTAGCTTCCTTGGTTT
>CAZFKK010000071.1:11386-11706 GCA_964519735.1 uncultured Taibaiella sp. | reverse complement strand
AAGAAGGCACGCATATCCGTTGTGCGCCTTTCACCAGCCTGATCATCCAGCAAGGAGGCCAGTTGTTCTCCAACGGTACCCCTTCTGAGCCCGTGGTGTTTACCTCCCTGGAAATCCCTTCCGAGCGTAATGCCGGTGACTGGGGCGGTATTGTGATCAATGGCATAGCCAAAAACAACATCCAGGATGACGGCGGCGCCGTGAAGAACGTGTTCCGTTGTGGCGCTAACCAGCCCGGCGGTGGCAGTACAGACAACGACAATTCAGGCGTCATCACCTACACCCGAATCGAGTTCGGGGGTGGCGCCGCCATGGGCGAT
>CAZFKK010000071.1:4435-11376 GCA_964519735.1 uncultured Taibaiella sp. | reverse complement strand
CGCAAATTGAACAAGTGCAAATTACGGATTGTGCCGAGAACGGCCTGACCATTTTGGGCGGTACGGTAGACATCCGGGGCTTGTTCGTGCTGGATGCCCGTAAGGACGATGTGTTCCTCAACAACGGCTACACCGGCAACATGCAATCCCTCCTGCTGATGCGCAACAATGTGAATGCGCATCACGCTTCGGGATCCAACGGTATCTTGGTCTGGAACAACGAGATAGATCCTTTGCATGAACCTTTTACTGCGCCTACCGTGTCTAACTTTACCCTGGCTGGGCCTGGCTTCTGTGGGGCTACCGGGTTACATAGCGACTTTAAGAGTGGTTTCGTTTTAGACTTCAATGCCAAAGGCAATTACTACAATGGTGTCATTTCCGGTTATAAGGAATATGGTTTGCTGATCGTGGATGATGAAACGGTAAAGAATACCGCCTCTGATGAATTGAATTTTTCCTATAATTCCTTTCTGAATAATGGCCTCGCCAATTTCTTTACCACGGCTACAGATTGGTTGACGGATGGCTGCGATGATGATATGGCCGATTGGATGGGAGCAGGTTCAGAAGGATGTAGAGAGTCAGGTAATCAATTGAGTAGCTTCACCTTAGGCTACAATGCTGATTTTTGTGAAGAATTGTGTGGGATTGAGGGTACTCCTGATTTTACATTATCTGATATCAGCTCTCAATTGTTTAGTCCTGAATATATTGCCTGGGATGCTCCTCTGTTTTTTGAAGAGCTATCTTATAGAGGAGCTATTCAGGATGAATTGCAATTTGGCTCCTGGGTAGATGTTTGTCCCCAGTCAACCCTTTATTGCGAAGCTCCGGTAGCCATGAAGAACATGATACGACCTTTGCAGATCAGCCCTAACCCTGCCCGGAATACCAGCGCAGTCAGCTTTACTTCCGAAAGGCAAGGATTAATCAAAGTCGTGGTGCTAGATCCGATTACCGGAAGAGTGTTATTTGTTACGGAGCAATATGCACATCAATCGGGTACACAGCAAATTGACGCCAGCTTGAAAGGTTTAAAGCCTGGAGTGTATACTATCAAGGCAGAACAACAAGGCCAGCAATGGTATGGTAAAGTAGTGGTGCAGGAATAGTCGTAGTTTGGTGAAGAAGGGCCCCCTCCATGAAGGCGAGGGGGCTTTCTTTTACCCAATGGTGTTGATCTGTGATTCGGCCTTTGTTTTCCATAAATCCAAGCCGTTGTGAAGGTATCATGGGGAGAACGGCATAAGCTCTGCCAGAAAATGCGTAAAGGCAGATATATCTTGTTCAGTGCTGGCTTTTTCTAATGCTACCATATAGCTGTTACGTCTTTCTATTGGAATAACTGTCCATGGATAGCCACCGGAAGCCATCATCGCATTCATTAAAAAACGTCCAGTTCTGCCGTTGCCATCCATATATGGATGAATATATACAAACACGAAATGACCTAATACCACACGGACAGCAGCATTTTCTTCCTGTTTCAGTAAATCAAAAAATGCAGGCATTAAATCCCGAACTGCACCGGGATTAGGGGGAATATGCTTAGAGCGTCTAATAAAAACAGAATGATTGCGGTACCCTGCCAAATCGGAGGCATTTAAAATACCTGCTGTAACACTTGGCGCGAACATTTCCCGATACCACGTAATATGGTCTTTGTCTGTTACTTCTCCGGCATTTTCCTTATTAAGAATGCTTGCAAGGCTTTTCTGTACTACTTGAAAAGCCTGCCAATATCCTCTGGCCGCCATAACGTCACGATGTTGCTTGTCTTGCTCATTCACGTCAGGATGCCAAGAGCCGCTACGTATACGCTCTATCAACTCGGGGCTAACACGATACCCCTCTATAGAAAGTGAATTGTAGGCATCATTCACGTAGTTGTCAGCAACTTGTTTCAGATAAGCTTCTTTATCGATTGGCAACCCAGGTGATTGAGGAAATATGTCAATCACAGTGTTACGCATAGTCTGCCACATAAGACGTAGACGGTTGACATAGGGCGAAATTTCGCGGACCGGCAAAATGATTGGACTTTGTGCTTCAAATATTTTTAGTTTTTCGTGTCATGTTGTTTTTAGTTTTTTCTGTTATAATTTGTTTAAACATTTGATATTTAGAATGTTATTTTTGTTTTCTGAACCTAAAGTTAGCAAATTCTGATCATGCAAAATCCGGTGATTTTTTAGATCGAAGAAGGGCCCCCTCCATGTACGCGAGGGGGCTTTCTCTTTTCTTTACTGCTGTTTCACCAACCGGAACATTAAGGTCTGGTTGTCAGCCTCTATTTTTAACAGATAAATGCCGTCTGCCAATCCATCCAAGGGTACCTTAACCGTACCTTTAGTCGTTGTCTTTATGGATGTAACCTTTCGGCCTTCCGGTGTATAAATGCTTAAAGTAGCTACTCCCGGGGTGGCAACTAAAACATGGCTCTGTGCAGGGTTAGGATAAATGGGTGTAAAGGAAGACTTCGGATCCTTGCTGATTGACACCGTTCCACTAATTTCAATCTCTTTAGCTGTACCCTCACAATTATTCCCATCATTGACGATTACACTATAATAGCCATCTTTCGTAGCCACATAGGTAGCCTTTGTGGCCCCAGCAATGGGTTCGGCCTCAAATAGCCATTGGTAGGTCGCATATGATTTGCTGGTGGAGAGGATAAAGTTATGGTTTAGAATTACAGGTTGTGGGAGTGGAATGGCGTCTACCCATAAACTCAATGTATCACTGGAAGCACCACAATCATTTATGGCGACTACCTGAAGTAACCCTTCCCCCTGTACGAATACTTCAATGGCAGTATCTTCCCGTCGATTTAATGTCCAAAGGTCAGGTAAAATCCATTCGAGGTGTTTCCGATCATTCGATGGAGCGATACTGTAACGTTGCCTACTGCTGTCACAAATCTTTACAGGGCCTATGATACCGGTGCTTAGTTCCGGCTTGGGACAATCATTGATTTTAAACAATAGTACATCACTAATCCCGTTGAGTGTGCTTTGATGTGCATTCGCGGTAGCAATCCCTGTATTGCTGTTGGTTTGCCCGGAAATGTAAACGTTAGCATCGTCATCTCCCGTTATGTAGCCATAATATTCTGTATCCAGACTGCCGAAGTAGGTACCCCACAGCCTTTTGCCTGAGGAGTCTAATTTGGCGATGTACATATCTCTTTTTGATGACCCGGTTATTTCTTCCTGGAAAGCTCCCGGTGTGGTATGCCCTGTTTTGCTGGTGGTTGCCCCACAAATATAAACCTCACCGGATCTATCCGACCACAGACTTAGAAGAACTTCCCCGCTTTCCCCTCCGTAATAGGTGGACCATTGTAGCTTTCCCTCCATATCCAATGCGATAATTAACCCGTCCTCAACCCCTCCATATTGAATTTGGTGCGTGTTAGCGCTGGCAATTCCGGTAGTACTGTTGGTACTGCCTACAATATAGACCCTATCACCGCTGATCGAAATGGATATACCCCTGTCCTTATCCTCTCCTCCAAAATAGGTTCCCCAAACCAGTTGTCCCTCCGGATTAAATTTACAGATAAAAGCATCCTGGTTAGAGTTTGGCGTAGTTTGGTATGCCCCGGTGGTAGCTATTCCGGAAGTGCTTTGGGTATACCCGGTAAGGTACACGTTTCCGGCACTATCCGTAGTGCAGTCGTGGGGATAGTCATTGCTGTTGCCGGTATAATAGGTACTCCATTCTAACAATCCAGAGGATTTAAATTTGGCTAAAAATCCTGCATTTCCTGTTCCTCTTGCCATCTGATAGGCACCCGGGGTAGCAATTCCTGCGGTACTTCCGGTATGGCTGGTGAGATACACATGACCATACCTATCTGCGGCTACACCAACTGCTGTAGAACCTTCAGCTCCTGTACCGCCGAAGTAGCTGCCCCAGATACGTTGGCCTGTGCTGTCAAACTGAGCCAGGAAACAATCAAAACCTGTATTCGTGCCTGCTTTGACCTCCTGGTGAGTTCCAGTTGTACTGATCACATCTTTGCTGTTGGTATAACCGCCCAGGTACACTTTATCAGCGGTGTCGCAACTGATCGCCATCACCACATCCACCATAGAGCCCCCGTAATAAGTACACCAGATCAACCGGCCTTCTTTGTCCCATTTGCTCAAAAAGGCATCGGCCCCGTTAACTTCACCGCCGCCACCATAACTGGCTTGGTAGGCGCCGGTAGTCGCAATATTAGATAAGCTACCCGTGGTTCCCGTTAGGTATATATAGCCCGCCTGATCCGTGCACAAGGCTTTTCCGGTTTCGTCATCCGGTCCGCCGAAGTAGGTAGCCCACTCCAGGATGGGGTCTATAGTTAGTATGCCGGTATAGGAGGCCACATCAAAAGTAACGATATTGCCTTCCAGGTTAAAGCGGGAAGCGATCGCTTTGCCTGATCCGTCGTAGGCAACCGGCGCATGTTCTTTAGCGGTGCCCATAGGGGTCCTTGCCAGCAGACTGCCATCCGCCAGCAATTGGACCTCAGTAGCGCCTCCGTATTGTAACTTGATGTCACTGACCTTTCCACCCGGCCTTACGATGAAGTCATGCTCCAACTGGCCCTGGGCATTGAAGTAGAACACCCAATCGATATGGGGATACACCTCCTGGTAGGTGATCTTTTGCCAGGCAGAACCTTTGGCGCCTTCATGAGGCATGGAAGGCAGGTAATAACGCTCGTAATAAGGATGGGCTCCCTCCTGGATGATGCGGGCATCAGGATTAGCGCCAACCAGCTGAACATCCATGCGGTAGAGGTCGTAAGTAGCCGGGACAGGTACTGCTTCAGGATGGTCAGTGTCCGGCATGGACCCGATCGCCGGAGCCGTACTTTGTGGTGTCGCCCATTGGTAGGCTATTTTACCAGAACCGAGAAAGATCGTCAATCCCTTGCCTGCATTCAGTTTAAAGTCCAGGTCCCGGCGGATTCGGTGGTGCTGATCCCTGATCTGGCCTTTGTTTTCGATAAAGTACCGGCCCTGTTGCGCGGTTGGCTTAGCATCATAGCCGTGCAGGGCATGCGCATAGCTGACCAGTACCGCCCATAAGGGCAGAAGTACATGTTTTTTCCACATGATTTGTTGTATTTAGAGGTTAGAAAATACTTTCTTATAATGATCACCGCAACAACGCCACATCTCCCTTTATGACCTTTCGCCTTCCATCCGGGTACCGCAACTCCACCTGGTAATAATAAGTCCCGGCATCACAAACCATCCCCTTAAAAGTCCCATCCCAACCCGCCTGATTATTGAAACCAGCATACAACTCCTGACCCAACCTATTAAATACCCGGAAATAAACCACCTGTTGGTAAGTAAGGCCTGCCACCCGAAAGACATCGTTATTGCCATCACCATTAGGACTAAAGGCATTAGGCATCCTATCCGGCAAGGTATAGTCAATACGCACCTGCACATAAGCCGTATCCCAACAGCCATATTCGTTATTCCCCCTGACGCCCAGGGTGACCGGTTGAAATGCCTGATGCCTGGGTGTGGCACTATGGGGTGCTTCCAGCAGGCCCGGCGGCCACCAGGAGTACTGTTTGCCGCCATAAGCTTCCAATTGTAGCCTGTCGCCATAGCGGACCACGGTATTTGCAGGAAGCGCAGTCACTACAGGAACCGGGTAGGCTTCCAGGGTAATAGGAACCATTGTATCACAGCCCTCCGGAGTTTGTATCCTTAATTGATAGCTTCCCTCGTTAAGGTGTTCCAATTGAGGTTGGTGCTGCTTTGCAGTAGCCACCAGGCTGCCGTCCTGGTAGAGGCTATAGTTAAATACAGTTCCGGAAACTGAAGTGACCGGTAAATTCAGGGCTATCCATCCCGGACAGCCATAAGTCACTTCAGGAAGGTCCGGTAGTTCGATAAATTGTACTAAGAACGTATCTGTCGTTATACGGCATGCGTCAAAATACTGTACCCAATAAGTACCCGATGCTTTGACCTCACGTTCGGGTAAAGTGCTGCCATCATCCCATAGGTAACAGGATTTATGATCAGGAGCCTCCAGTACGGTAGAAGCTCGAAAACAAACGATAATATTGCTAGTCGTTCCCGGAACCGTATCCGGTAGCGTAGCCGGCAGGAGGGTACATTTTTTAGGAAGATACAATCCGGACTGGAAATTGGGATGCCCCTCCAGGCGTACCGCACACAGTTCCGGTTGACAGGCGGGGCCCGACCGGTTGGGTTGGTGGATCACATGTAAAGCCTGGTAGGGATAGAGTTGCGTCGAAGGAGGGTAGGGCGCCGGGTTGTACAGATAGCCTTCTACCCATTCCGTATTATTCGCTACATAGATTTTTTCGTCAGGTCCTAATTTTAAGTCCCCCAAATAACCTGAAGTCAAATCCCGGTTATCCCAGATAATGATCGGGTTTTCGATAATGACCCTTTTGCTGGCCCGGATGGCCTCCGGACTACCGGCCGTAAGATCATACTGGAATACTTTGCCATGTTTGGGCCGCGCGTAGTTCTGCGTGGTGTAGAGTTGGGTGTCATCCGGCGAAAAGCAAACCCCGAACACACTTTGGGTATCTATTACCCGCGGACGAACCAGCTTTCCGCTGCAAGGTTCGAAGTCATAAAGCTCCACACCTTTATTGGTACCTGCAGCGATGTATCTGTGGGTATTGGAAGATTGCAATAGTCCCGGGCCGGGACTGCCGCTGAATTCAGGTAGATAGTGATAGGATTTGGAGATAAGATAATCCTGCTCCTCTAGCAAACCTACAGCGGAGACCACGGCCAAAGGATTTACGCCCCTTTCATCAATGCTAAAGCTGAGGTATTGGTTGTCCAGGCGGGAGCGGATCACCAGCCAAACCGCAGCACAACCCTGAATCGTCGTCATTTTAGAAGGGATGACCGTGTTGTAAGGACAGATGATGCGGTCCT
>CAZFKK010000071.1:0-4425 GCA_964519735.1 uncultured Taibaiella sp. | reverse complement strand
ATGTCCACCACGCTGTAGAGCAAGCCTTGCTTATGGGAATAGAAGAGGAAGTATTTGCTATCCTGCCCGGGATAAGGTATAATAATAGGTGTGCCCACATAACCATTACCCCCTAAGTCCATATTGGTGGCTATGTTGCCATTAGGAAAGGGATTACCCTGACGATCGAAAATTTTACTTTGATGCGAGGTGTAGGTATTGCCGGCGCCAATGATCTTTAAGAAGAATAACAGGTTGCCCCTGTCGTCACTGGCCGCGGTATGAGCACCCACAAGTTGATCCATGGGGCCCGGGATACCTCCGGCTACCGCGCTGCCGCTGCTGAAATGGACGGAATGCCCGCGACCGAAGTACCAGGTGTTTTCGTGTTTGTTTTGGGCGGTTAAACCCAAAGGCAACAGAAGTAAGGGTAGGGTATGCTTCCATAAGGATAATAACTTACCAAAGGACAGGAAATGTTCCATTACATCTATATTATAGGAATGAACGAATACGCGTTGTATTTGAGATCCTAAAACAATAGGTGCAAACGCTGAATAGAAAGTTGAGTTCTTTGCTAAATAAAAAGAGCGCGGAACTCAACTTATTGCACCAGAGGCCCTGAGAAGCCCGAACACGAATAAGAGAGCCCGCGCTCTTAACGCGGGCATTCTACTTATCCTCTCGTGTTCGTTGAAATTTCTCAGGTTTCTGGTACGAGATTCAAAGCGAATGCTTCAAATTATTTACTGAAGGATCGCAAAAGTAACTTAATTAATAATCGGAACGAATTTAAGAACCAAAGATATAAAATCTAATTCCAAAATGCAAATAATTCATGCAAAATGTTTCTTGATGTTTCGCTCTATTTGTGGGAATGAAAACAAAGCCAGAAATACTAGATTCTATAATACCCAATAAATCTAAAGGATTAGAAAGAATAATTGAATTTCGGAAGTGTATGATTTTGGCTCCCGAAAATCTCGGAAAATTACTTCATCTATCAAGAGGTACGTATCCTCTAATAGAGAATGGAAAGGCTACAAGTATTGACTATTACTATCTGCTTGCTAACTTTTATTTATTAGAGATTTCTGAGTTACTAGACCCTAATAAGCCAATCTTGGAGGAAGAAGTATATAGAAGAAAGGTCTTAGACTATCATATTGCTCACACGTCTGACCCTGATCTTTTAAAATTGCTTAGAAATGATCCTCCACTAAGTTTAATTCTTGACTACAGATTGATAAATAAAGGCTATTTCGCTGAACCAAGAGAAGTAAATCATGTAGCAGAATATATACAATCCATGTGGAATGTAGACTACTCTAAAACCATAAGTGGAGCTTTAAGAAGACTGTATGAAAGTAATATTTTGAATCGAAGATTGATAAATGGCAAAGACTACGAATATTTTATAAAGGCTGAAGGGTAAATTTAGTAGATTTTATTTCCTCGTATTCTGTTGACATAGCGTGGCACTTTCATGAAATAAAAATGAATGACGTTTTTTATTTAGGCAAAGAAGATTTTTTATCTTAGACTAACTGCCTACGACCTTACAACTTGGGACATTATAGGAACATGGTTCTGCAGGATTTTTATTTTTATTGGTTTGGTAATCTCCAAAGAAAGACAATGACTCATTCTAGCCCTGTAACCCGAGGGCGCAACCTCACGGGATCTGACGGCTACCTTAAAATTGAAAGAATAATATCGTTTTACTGAAAAGTACATCAAACCAGCACTGGAACAGAAATTAATCAGGAGGATAATGGCTAAAGGTTCTATTGATAATCCGGATTATTGTAGGCTTACGCCAAAGGGGGAAGAACTTCAAGAACTGTTTTAAAGGGTAGGGTAGAAGGGAGCTTATTGAGTGTATCAGTTTTGTATGAAGAGAGGCGACGTGAGCTGTTGCAGCAGTTGATGCTGCTTGATGGAGGACAACCTATATTACTAACATCTATGAAGAATAAAGAAGGAGCCATTTCAACAGCTAAAAAAGTTGTAATAGGGATGGTAGGGATATTGATTATAATTTCAGCCGTAACAGAAATACTTACCCATTCCGGTTTAAAGCAGTTCGATAATGTTGCCTCAATTACCGGATTTATAGGCCGTGCAGCAGTATTGATCCTGATAGCAAGGCAAGGAAGTTTAGTTGCGCTTAGAAACCCTTATTTCTGGATTATATTAGTATCGGCAATAACAATAATTGTGGGTGCGCTTATGAAAATGATGCACTGGCCATTTGGTAAAAAACACAAAAACCGGGCAACTGAATTTTCTTTTGTCTTAGCAGATTAGCCTAAAAAGGGTTAATATGTTGATTTTCATATTTTTGTGTCTTTTCTTTTCTTTTCTTTTCTTTTTTCTTTCTTTTTTCTTTTTCTTTTTGCCAATTAAGCGTTGTTTATTTTATATCTCCTATAGGTTTTTCCGCCAGAATGACTGATTATTTGCTCCTTAACCATAGCATATAGAGCATTCCTTAAATCCTTTAATTCAACGCTATAAGTTGACCGATTTACTTTCTATCATTGTGCCATTGATTTTATCTCATAATATTGATGAGGTTGATTTCGAGTGGATCATCAGGAGACTCCTGTTATACCATTATTAGTTTTTCGTGTCATGTTATTTTTAGTTTTTTCTGTCTTAAATTATTGAGCAAGCCCTAATTGAATCAATGACTTTCATTATTTCCTATATTTTTTCCCTTATTCCTAAGAATTGATTGTTATTTCAATCATTTTCCCTATTTTTGTATGAAATAACAATCAATCATTGGAGCAATGCTGCATAAAAAAAAGCAAATCATTTTCCCTAAGTACAATCCCTTATTGGAACAAATGGGAGAACATATAAAACTCGCCCGGAAACGACGCAAGCTAACCACGACTCAAGTTGCGGAACGAGCAGCTATAGCCCGCTCGACCTTATACCTGATTGAAAAAGGGGATACAAGTGTCGCATTTGGTGCCTATTTTAATGTGCTCCGGGTCTTAGGATTGCAAACGAATATATTGAAATTGGCGGCAGATGATGATTTGGGAAGAAAATTGCAGGACCTGGATTTACTATAATAAAAAAATGACACAAAATAAATTCGACATTTACGTCTATGCTCATTGGAAAGGCATGCGGGAACCCAAACTCATCGGTAGGCTTACTGCTCACTTCGCAAAAGGGAAAAAAGCATTTAGTTTTGAGTATAATAAAGCATGGATAAACTCACAACAACTGCAATTACTGGACCCGGACATTCAATTCTTTCCAGGTGTGCAGTTCGCCAATAACAAGGAAAATTTTGGTGTTTTCTTAGACAGTATGCCTGACACCTGGGGGCGTACACTGATGAAAAGACGCGTGGCCCAACAAGCAAAGCAACGAAATGAAAAAGCCCCAATATTATATGACATAGACTACCTATTAGGTGTTTATGACGAAAGCCGTATGGGCGCCTTACGTTTTAAAACCGACCCGGAAGGTCCCTTTCTGGATGACAATAGTGAAATACCCACGCCGCCCTGGTCTTCTGTTCGGGAATTACAACACGCTGCAGACTGTTTCGAGAAAGACGAGGATAATAAAGAACTCAATAAATGGTTAGCTATTTTAATGGCGCCCGGATCTTCATTGGGAGGAGCGAGACCCAAAGCAAATATACTGGATGAAGCAAAAGAATTATGGATTGCAAAATTCCCTTCGAAAAATGATACTATTGATAAAGGTGCCTGGGAATACCTCGCGTATGAACTGGCCATCCATGCAGGAATAACAATGGCGCCTTGTAAGATAGAAAAGATAGCAGGTAGGTACCATACATTTTTTACCAAGCGGTTTGACAGAGAAAAAGGAGTACGCATTCATTTTGCATCAGCTATGACAATGACAGGAAATTCTGAAGACACCATTCGTGATCACCCGGCTAGCTATCTCGATATTGCTGAATTTATTAGTAACTATGGCGTAAATGTAGAAGAAAATCTGCATCAATTATGGCGACGAATGATCTTCAACATTGCTATTTCCAATACGGATGATCACCTGCGCAATCACGGATTTCTCTTAACAAATGAAGGTTGGCATTTATCGCCTGCATATGATTTGAACCCTTCCATAGATAAAGACGGTCTGGCACTCAATATTGATGTGGATAACAATGCGCTGGATTTTGAGTTAGCTAAAGACGTAGCTGAATTTTTCAGAATTGGCGAGAAGAAAATGGTTTCTATTATTACAGATGTTCGGAATAGTGTTCGTCAATGGGAAAGAATAGCGGATAAAATAGGTATCTCAAGAGGAGAGAAAGCGTTAATGTCCCGGGCATTCCATGATTAAGCTCGCTTACGCAAGTCAAAACAAATGTTATCTTTTACATTAATCATCATGGTTGGAACAAGGCCATAATGCCCCGTCTCCGCTATTGTTTTATGCAAA
>CAZFKK010000070.1:1727-11762 GCA_964519735.1 uncultured Taibaiella sp. | reverse complement strand
GAAGGGGTTTTCTCATTGTGAAAAGGACAATTTCCTAAGTAGTTAGTGCCACGTTTGCGCAACTTCACAAACTGTTCTATCACTTCTACTACATTAGAACGCTGTATAACCTGTTGTATGGATTCGGGAGCAATCATCTGAATTGCGAAGTTAATATTCCTGGGCCAGCAAATAAATAATATTATCCTTCTGAGCGCTCCGGTAAAAATTCGATATTTTTGATCGTTCGAATACTAAAACTCAATCATCATACCCGGGAAATGCCATTTAAATCATTTATTAAATTAATAATACACATTATAATTGTTTTGGGCCCGGTAGCTGCCACCCAGGCCCAAACAGGCTTTCCGGTGAATCATCCCCGAAATGCCGGAAAACGTTACGAGATAGATGCCAAACGAATGGGGACAAATATGAATAGCGATGATGCCCTGCCAAGATCCCGGGAATTTATAAGAACAGATAGCTCCTATTATGTAGGCTGGATGTATGAAGGAATTTATAAAGTAAACCATGCCGCGGATTACCTGGGTTATAAAAATGCCACTATCCCCCTTCAACGTGCCCTGAACCAGATAGAAAGGGACTATGCAAGAATGTTGCGTACCCGAACCTCCGATTTAATCAGTTATTTTCCAGCCTACCAGTTTCATATGGACTATTCCCTGATCGCCTATCACCTTATGGATTGTTACAGTAATATTGATCAGCCGCAACAGGCATTCCATGTTATTCGCAGAGCGCAACGCTGGAATTTTCAAAGGGAATTTTACATGCAAACCTACAATTACCTGGCCTGGACGGTACACCGTAACCGTTTTTATACTTCTGCAAAATATTCCTTTCTTAAAAACAGTATTGTAGAAAATGAACAATTGGCCCATAGTTATCTCGATTCTGCAATGCGCAAGATTGAAAAAGACAGGAGGCTTAACACGGCTATATTCCAACCCGGTTACGAAAAGGAGGAAAGATTAAGTGTATATCATTATCGTGCTATGCTATACAGCTATGCACTTCAGATCGACTCTGCGGGAAAATATTACCAGTTGATGAAAGAATCTCCTTTCTTTTCTTTCAATAATTATGCTACATTTCTCTCTATCTGTGGCGAATTCCGGCAGGCGGCCTATAACTATGATATTGCAAGCACCCAGGAGGGCGGAGACAAGCGGCTTCAGGAATGGGCCTATTATTCCTCTCTTCTTGATATTTACCGCGGTCAGCCGGAAAGGGGGATGGAGAACATGAGGGATATGATAAAAGCTGTGGGTTCAACTCCCGGTTTTGGCTGGTACAATATTGCCCTGGCAAGATCATGTGTGTATCATGGAGCCCTCACTGAATCAGAAAGGTATATACAAAAAGCAGAAGCATTTAAAGAAGTGCACCTGGGTACCACGTTAGGGCAAAGCCATTATGATTTCAGCATCAATCTTGTTAAGCTGATGAATAATATCGGCCGGATACAGCAAATCAAATTTGAAAACAAAAACTGGTGGTACAATCCTTTTACCTGGACCAGCCTGGCCAGGGAAAACAGCGCAAAATTCCTGTTACAATACCTGATCGTCAATCAGTTTGCCATGAATCCTGAGCGGGATCTTGTCATTTATCGTCTCTTTTCCACAGAAAGTACCGTAAGTTGGGATGAGATCTGGTACCTTATGCGCGATTTCAGCACCAATTTTTTCAAAGAAAAATTTGAACAGGAGATCAAAAACGACCAGCGGAAATTAGTTAAGAAATATTTCAAATTATACATTGCCCGGTTACAAATGAAACAGGGCAACTATTCCGAAGCCTACAAAACATTGGAGGCAATAGGGAAAGAGGCAACAATCGATAACGAATTTGAAAAGCTCTTCATTGCCAGGTATTATGAGGCGATGGCCGGATATGCACAAAAAAAGGGAGATGCATCCCTATACAATGAGCATATCTACCAGTTTTATATCCACTATCCTCAGTTGCTCCCCTATTCAGATCTAAAGGCGAATATGCGTTTAACCATCCTGGGAATAGCAGACCAACCCGTTATTAACCGGCTTAAGGCCTGTAATATTAATTGGATAAAAGACCGGAATGTACCGGCCCCGGATGTCTTTTTAAAATTCAGTAACGACGGAAAGAAAAAAACCGTAACCTTCTACGTAAATACCCCGCAAGGCAAAGAAATAGTAGCCCGTGAAGATTATAATTACCAGGATGCTGAAGCAGCCGGAATAGCGATTGCTTACAAATTATTCCGTATTAATCAAAGCGCTAAAACAGCGGAAGAAAAGTAATCAAACTAAACCCGGGCTACAAAGATAAAAGGAACTACTTCCGACAGAAGTATTAATCCCTGTTTTATTCTCCTTTAGGACTGCCTGTTTCCTCCCAATCCACATTGCCATTACCTGTTTGACCATTGGTCTTTTTGACAATGTCATAGATAGCCTTGGAATGGCTGTAAATTTTACTATTGTACTTATTACCCAGCACAATTATGGTAAAATTATCATCTACAAAACGGTAAAAAACAGTATTATTCCCATGCCACCAGCCATTATGGTAGATCACTTTATAACCATCCGGCAGGTTCATCATTCTCCAGCCTAACCCATAATTTTTATTCCCTGCTTTTTCATAAGAATAACCTTTATAAGCCATTTTTAAGGTTTTTTCATTCAGCAAAACGTGCTTATAAAACGATTGATCCCAACGATACATATCTTCTACAGTACTATATATGCCTTTATCCCCATAGATACCATCTTCATTAGTTTCTTCGTGTACCGTCCAGTTATATTTATAACTGGTTGTCAATGTAGATGAATACAGATCTCTGTCTGCAGGATCATATACAAAAGTGCTTTTCATGCCCAAAGGTTCAAAAATAAACTCTTTCATAAAGCGCTTATAAGACATAGCGGTAACTTCCTCCAACACCCGGGCCAGCATCGCATAATTAGTATTACTATAGTCGAAACGTGTATTTGGGGTAAAATTCAACCTGGGCTGATGTGTTTTAAGAATTTGCAATAAATCCTCATTGTACATAGGATCTTTGGATTTCCAGTATTTATTACCCATTTTGGTATAATCGGGCAACCCGCTACGCTGGTTAAGCAACATCGTGATCGTTATCCCCGGATAGGGGAAATCTTTCAGGTATTTCTTTACAGGATCATCTATATTGAGGTATTTATTTTGATACAACCAGAGTATTGCCGTCGCAGTAAAGGGTTTTGAAGTAGAAGCAAGCTGTGTCGGATTCTGGGCACATAACAAGGTATTATTCTTTTTATCGCAATATCCAAAATATCTTTCATATAAAATTTTACCCTTAAATCCTACCAGGACGCTTCCGTTAAAACCTCCGTTTACCTGTATTCTATAAAAAGAGTCCAGTTGCCTGATCAGGTACTGCCCTTCTTTAGAACCGGTATCGGCAAATTCTATATTGAATGCAGAAAATTTATGCTCAGGAGGAGCCATCAATGGAGGCCGCGCACTTACCCGCTGTTCCGAAACCGTCTGACAGGCTACAAAGAAAAAAAGAAAAAAAATCAGGAAAACAGATGTCTTCAATGTCGGCATTTTCATGTCTGGCATTATACAATTACTTATTGAAAATATAATTTTGGATCGTCAAAGTTAAGCCTCAATAACCAGGGGCGATCTTGTTTAACTCATTTTTGACATATAAAACGACATCGTCAATAAAATCAAAATAATGCTGGTTTAACTCATAGTAATGAGTCACCAGGAGCTCATAGGCCCGGTCGCTATTATTCATATACCTGGCCCTGCGCACTAATCCTTGTAATGCACTTTGCATTCCTTTAAGATGCCTGTAATTATACAACCAGTTTTCGGAAGCCATATAAGGCATGAGTACCTGAAAAGATTCGGGCAGAAACAGCCGATAGTTTTCCAGTTGCCGGTATACACCCTGAGTAAAATCATATAGATGCACCTCACTCGGAAAATAGCGGGGATCATTAGCCAGAAAATGATCTAACAGGCTATCCACCACAGCTCCTGAATACAGCCGGTAATCCGGACGAAATAAATTTTTAGCCCTTAGCAAAGCCGGATGAGCATCTGCATAAGCATCTATCTTCCGATGTAAAAGCACCCCGTTTTTAATCCCAACCGGAAGGGTTTCTAAAATGCGTAAGCCTTTCATATAATCACCTATCATATTCCCCGCGAGTATTTCCGGCTGGTGAAAAGAAAGGAGGGCATGTCCCAGATAATTCATCGTAAGATAAGGTACCGTTTAATCGCTCTTTTGTATTAAATAATTATAATCTTTCAATAATGTCTGTAAGAAAAGGGTGGGTTCCGATTGCATCCTAACTCCCAGAATTTCTTCTATCCGGTAGGCCACCCTTAATATATAGTCCTCTGTTTCCTTAGTCTGCTTCCTGTTCAGTAAATTGCTGATGCCATTGATGTCTTTATCTGATAAGCGAAGCACTTCGGGGAACCGCGGCACATAATGATCGTCCGCTACCTCCCTGTAAATTGTTTCGGAAATATCCATCCTGTAAGCGACATCTACCAATACGGTACCCGCAGCCAGATCCCCCAGGCGCTGTCCTTTTGCAGATATGGCCATCGACACCGCATCCGGGATGGCTGCCAGGCCCAGGACTAAGACGACGACCGGGAGGTAAGCCGGCTCATAAGCATTAAGCAGCATTACGGTGAAAAAGTTGGGAAGAAAAAGTATCCACCGCAACAACAACTGCGAAAAGGTCGCAGATGCTCCTGCCAGGTTGATCACCTTAATACCCGCCAACGCTTTGCCGGGACTCCTGCCATTCAAAAATACTTCAAAAAGCAAATGATAAAACATAATAGGAAATACAACGATAAACAGGATCAGTATCGTCTCGAGATCTGAACGTTCGGCATGATCCCCAAAGAACCCATCCAGTAAACGCCCATGTACAAAAAAAAGTAGCATATACGCATAACACAACATCAATACCAGGTCTATCATCCAGGCCAGCAAACGTTTATGAAATGCTGCCAAAGCAAATTCCAGCTCAATATTGAATGGTGTAGCTACTTTAAGTAAGGACATCTTCAAAAATTACGAGGCCTGCAGTGTTCAATAATTGTTTTGTCCGCAAGCTTTGATACTTATTGGGTTTCTATTCTTTTGCATTTTACCTGGGCGTCCATTACCGCCATAGCCACCATACTGCATATCTGGCGCACATTGCTTCCTAACTGCAGGATATGCACCGGCTTTTTCAAGCCCAGCAATATGGGTCCGATGACTTCAAAGCCACCCACTTCCATCAAAAGGTTATAAGCGATGTTTCCGGACGACAGGTTGGGAAAGATCAAAGTATTGACCTCACCATTGACCAATGGAGAAAAGGGATAATTTTCTTTCAATAACTCCTTGTTGAAAGCCATCGAAGCCTGGATCTCGCCATCTACAATAAGATCCGGGTCAGCTTGTTTGATCAGCGCCAATGCATCCCTCACCATTATAGCCTCCGGGGTATGACTACTGCCAAAGTTGGAGTAGGACAACATCGCTATGCGTGGTTCAATATTAAACTGCCTTACTTCTTTAGCAGTAAGCAAAGTAATATCAGCTAGTTCCCGTGCTGTAGGATTCAGGTTAATGGTCGTATCGGCAAGAAACAGAGGTCCCTGGGGCCTGAGTATCACATACATACCTGCCACTTTATGTACTCCTTCTTCCATACCGATCGCTTCCAGCGCCGGCCTTATGGTATCCGGATAATTCCGGGTAAGGCCGCTGATCAGTGCATCCGCCTCTCCTGTCTCTACCATCATACAACCGAAATAATTCCGCTCCCGCATGATTTTTTTGGCCTCATAAAAATTAAAGCCTCTTCGCTGCCGTTTTTCGAAAAACAATTCACCGAACCGGATTCTTTTGGACACCATAGCCTCACTTCTCGGATCAATGATGGTTACGTCCCGAAGGTCAATATTATTGGCCAGCATCAATTCACGGATCCTCTTCTCATTCCCCAACAAAATAGGAATGGCAATACCTTCATCTTTTACGATCTGGGCCGCTTTTAAGATCTTGGCATTATCAGCCTCTGCAAAAACCACCCTTCGCGGATCTTTCCTTGCCGTGTTATTGAGCAGCCTTACCAGGTAATTATCCAGGCCAAGCCGGGCAGACAATTCCTGGTGGTATTTATCCCAATCGGTAATAGGCGCCCGCGCTACCCCACTATCCATTGCAGCCCTTGCTACCGCCGGCGCTACCATGGTCAATAGCCTCGGATCTAATGGTTTGGGAATAATATACTGCGGACCGAAAGTCAGGCTTTTCTCCCCGTAAGCCATATTCACAATATCGGGAACCGGCTGCCTTGTCATCTCCGCCAAAGCTCTTACCGCCGCCATCTTCATTTCCTCATTAATCTGTGTAGCCCGTACATCCAGCGCCCCCCTGAAGATGAAGGGAAAGCCCAGGACATTATTGACCTGGTTGGGATAATCGGAACGCCCTGTAGCCATAATTACATCCGGCCGGGCGGCCACCGCATCATCCCAGGTAATTTCAGGATCCGGGTTAGCCATAGCAAAAACAATAGGCTGCTCCGCCATACTCCGGACCATATCCCCGGATACAACCCCACCTTTACTTAAGCCAATAAATACATCGGCACCTTTCATCGCCTCTTCCAGGGTGTCCAGGGGAGTGTCTACTACAAACTCTTCCTTCATCTCATCCAATCCCGTACGCCTGGTATTGATCACCCCCTTGCTGTCCAATAGCAACATATGCTCTTTCCGCGCCCCTAAAGAAATATATAATTTACTGCATGCAATGGCAGCAGCACCCGCACCATTGATGACAAAACGGACCTCTTCTATTTTTTTACCTACAAGATCCAGGGCATTAATCAACGCAGCGGCCGAAATAATGGCCGTTCCATGCTGGTCATCATGCATTACAGGTATCTTCAGTTCCTGCTTCAGTCTTTTTTCTATCTCGAAGCATTCAGGCGCTTTGATGTCTTCAAGATTGATCCCCCCGAACGTGGGTTCAAGCGCCTTCACTACTTTGATAAATTCCTCTACATCTGTAACGTTCAGCTCAATATCAAATACATCGATATCTGCAAATATTTTAAACAAAACGCCTTTCCCTTCCATTACCGGCTTTCCTGCCTCCGGGCCTATATCTCCAAGGCCCAGCACTGCAGTACCATTACTGATGACGGCTACCAGGTTTCCCTTGGCCGTGTATTTATATACATCTTCAGGGTTATCCCTGATCGCCAGGCAAGGCTCTGCTACTCCGGGCGAGTAAGCTAAAGAAAGGTCTCTCTGGGTTTTCGTATTTTTGGTAGGTACTACTTTTATTTTCCCCGGCCGGCCCTGGCTATGATAATCCAAAGCATCCTGTGGATTAATTTTACGGTTATTCATAAATAATATTCAATATGTATTAATCTCTAATTTGCCAATAAATGGCATCCTGTACAACCAGGCATTTAAATATTTATCAACATTTAATAGCTATTTAATATAAAGCAAAGCTAACAAATCATCAGATAAATCCTAATACAATATCACCGGTCCCTCATCACCCTCAATTCAGCGCAAAAAAATTTACCGGTTTATTCCAAAATAAAAGAGTGGAAACCTTCCTCACGAAAATGTTCCACTCTTCTATTTTTGCTACAAATGATCAAGCTTCCAAATGCAGTAACTGCTCAAACAAAACATCATATTCTTTACGCATTTTGTCCACCTGCACTACACAATCTTTATACTTTTGTTCCGTGATCTGAAATCGCTCCCGGTTGGTAAAAATATCAGGTTGCGCCAGATCCTGTTCCAATTTCAATTTTTCGGATTCCAGTTTATTGAGTTGTTCTTCCAGCTTTTCAAAAGCCTTTTGTTGTTTTTGCAACTCCCTCTTTTTATCATTCTGTACCTTGCTGTCTACCTGGGGCTTTACTTCTGTTAGCGGCTTTTCCTTTTTAGAAGGCGTCACAGAAGGTATTCCCAGGCTCTTTTTTTCCCGTTCTGCCTTGTCTGCCTTCCAGGTAACAAATTCTTCATAAGTTCCCGAGAAGGAGTTCACCTTGCCCTCTTCTATTTCCCAATACTTATTGGCCGTCCGGCTTACAAAATACCGATCATGGGAGATAAGGATATAAGTACCCTCATATTTATTCAAAGCCTCGATCAGCAACTCTACAGATTGCATATCCAGGTGATTGGTCGGTTCATCCAGCAGGAGGAAATTGGCTTTACCGGCAATTACTTTAGCCAAAGCCACCCTTGCCTTTTCCCCTCCGGACAATACCTTAATTTTTTTAAATACATCATCACCACTAAATAAAAAACAGCCCAGCAACTGGCGCAATTCCAATTCCGTCTTGCCGCTTCCACAGTTTTTCATCTCGTCCAGCACAGAATGTTCCAGGTGGAGGGATTCCAACTGGTGCTGCGCATAAAAACTTTCTTTCACATTATGCCAGCCACTACGTTCTCCTTCAAAAGGCTCCATACCGGAAATAATACGCATCAAGGTAGATTTACCCTTACCATTAGCGCCCACCAGGGCAATTTTATCCCCCCTGATCACTTCGGCCTGGGCTCCTTTTAGTATCTGCAGGTCGCCATAGCTTTTTGACGCATTCTTTAAGTCACAGATAATCTTCCCCGGTTGTTTATCCACATCGAAACTGATGTTCATCCTGGGCGTATGATCTCCCTGCAACTCTATCCGATCCAGCTTATCCAGCTTTTTCATCATACTCTGTGCCTGGGCAGCCTTGCTGGCTTTGGCTTTAAAACGTTCGATAAAGCGTTCCTGCTGCTTAATATATTTTTGCTGATTTTCATACTCCCGCTCCATAAATTCCATGCGGGTAGCCTTTTCAGTCTGGTAAAAAGTATAATCACCACTGTAGCTGATCAGTTGCTGTTGGAACAATTCTACGATGCGGGTCACCATCCTATCCAGGAAGTAGCGGTCATGCGATACAATAATGACCGTACCGGGATAACTCTGTAAATAACGTTCCAGCCATTCGATAGAAGGAAGATCCAGGTGGTTGGTCGGTTCATCCAGCATCAGGATGTCCGGCTGTTGCAGCATAATTTTGGCCAGCAATACGCGCATACGCCATCCTCCGCTGAATTGGCTGTAGGGACGTTGCAGGTCTTTAGTGGTAAAGCCCAGCCCTTCCAGCACTTCAGCAGTCTTGTGCTCCATTTCATAGCCACCCGCTATTTCAAAGTCATGTAAAGCCTCACTGTATTGCAGCAACAATTCCTCATCGTCGCCCTGAAGTTCGAGGTCCTTCATGATGCTCTCCATTGTCTTTTCGATAGCCTTTGCCTTTTCAAAAGCAGTCATGCCCACCTCCAGTATCGAATCATCAGAAGAAAAACTAAGCAGATCCTGGTTAAAGAACCCGACGCTTACATCATTGGCCCGCTGGATATTGCCTCCTTCAACGGTATATTCTCCCATAATAAGGCGCAACAAGGTGGACTTCCCGGCGCCATTAGGGCCTATAAGGCCAATACGTTCGCCCTCCCCTATCTGCCAGTTGGCTTCATCCAGCATCATCCGTGCCCCAAAAGAAAAGGAAACATTATTTAAAGCAAGTAACATAATAATTTATAAGAATGGGTAGCAAAATTAAACAATTATGCGCAACACGCTATTCTTAAAAAAGGCCGGAAGCGCCAATCCTTCATTTTTACATTTAATTACCTACTTTTGCCTTGTTTTTAAACATTCGAAAAACTAATCAATTTTCTCTCTTATGGCATACGATATTATCGTAATAGGTAGTGGACCTGGCGGATATGTTGCCGCTATCCGCGCTTCACAATTAGGTTTCAAAACCGCAATCGTAGAAAAGGAAAGCCTGGGTGGTATTTGTCTGAACTGGGGCTGTATCCCTACAAAGGCATTACTGAAATCCGCACAGGTATTTGAATATATCAGCCATGCACAGGACTATGGTATGCTTGTGGAAGGCGCCCGGGTTGACTTTGACAAAG
>CAZFKK010000070.1:0-1717 GCA_964519735.1 uncultured Taibaiella sp. | reverse complement strand
ACAAAGTTATCAAACGCAGTCGCGGCGTAGCCGACAAAATGAGCAAGGGTATCCAGTTCCTGATGAAAAAGAATAAAATTGATGTTTTATCCGGTCATGGCAAGCTGAATGCCAAAAAAGAAGTTGAAGTAACAGGTACTGATGGCAATACGACCGCTTACGCGGCTAAACATGTCGTATTGGCTACCGGTGGCCGCAGCAGGGAACTGCCTAATCTTCCTATCGATGGCCAGAAGGTGATCGGCTACAGGGAGGCTATGGTATTGCCCCAACAGCCTAAATCAATGATCGTTGTGGGCAGTGGCGCCATTGGCGTGGAATTCGGTTATTTTTATCATACACTGGGCACCAAAGTGACCATAGTGGAATTCATGCCCCGGATCGTACCCGTAGAAGATGAGGATATATCCAAAGAGCTGGAAAAATCTTTCAAGAAGAAAGGCATGACTATTATGACCAATGCTTCTGTTGAAAAAGTAGATACTACCGGTAATGGCGTCGTCGCTACTGTTAAGACTGCTACCGGAGAGGTGACTTTAGAAGCAGATGTACTGCTGAGTGCGGTGGGCGTAGCTACTAATATTGAAAATCTGGGACTGGACACCTTGAGCATTGCTACAGACAAAGGTAAGGTGACCGTTGATCCATACTACAAAACCAATGTGGCGGGGGTTTACGCTATTGGCGACATCGTACCGGGACAGGCCCTGGCACATGTGGCCATGAAAGAAGCGGTCATCTGTATTGAAGCTATCGGTAAGCAGGAAGGAAAATTCCAGCACCAGCCGGAACCTTTGGATTATGGCAATGTACCGGGTTGTACCTATTGTACTCCTGAGATCGCCTCTGTAGGTTTAACTGAAAAACAAGCTAAAGAAGCGGGCTATGAACTGAAAGTAGGTAAGTTCCCCTTCTCGGCGAGTGGTAAAGCCAGTGCAGCCGGTGCGGCAGAAGGCTTTGTAAAAGTAATCTTCGATGCCAAATACGGAGAATGGCTGGGCACCCATATGATCGGCGCCAATGTAACAGAGATCATCGCACAGACAGTGGCTTCCCGCAAGCTGGAAACTACCTGGCATGAACAACTGGATACTATATTCCCGCATCCGACCATGAGTGAAGCTGTAAAAGACGCCATTGAAGTCGCTTTAGGCGAAGCGATACATTTATAAAAACATGTCTTAATTAAGGGACACACATAATAACTATATACGAGAGGCTGCCGGGCTTATAAACCCTGCAGCCTCTCGTACCTTTACAGTAATGCTTTTAAAATAAAATACCTGAGCCTGCCCGGATCCGGGCAGGCTCAGGGTCGGGGAAATAGGCATTGTTGTCCAGGGCCGCGGCCATTGTGCTCCCCCTTAACCAGGAGCACGTCATCACTAAGGTGTTTAAAGCCACCTAATGCAAATCTTTTGATGTTCATAAAATCATCGTTTAAAAGGTTAGAAAAAATCAGCTACCGGGGTACCTCCGATAGGAACCACAAATGTAGCAGCAGGCAGGCCCAGCTCACAAATTGTGGCAGAAATCGGCGGGATCTGCGGATATTGGTAGGATCTGGCGGAGGAAAGCAGGCGGGTAGCGTGAAGAAGGAATGAAAATCAGGAATAACGCAACAACAAAACAAAAACCAGGAATAAAAAAAGACAATAAAAACAGGAACAGGAATAAGGACCAGGCTGTCAGTAAAAACCAGGAATAAAGAAAATGG
>CAZFKK010000069.1:0-11799 GCA_964519735.1 uncultured Taibaiella sp. | reverse complement strand
GTTCTTCATAGTTGTGGGTCAGGCTAAAGTAAATGCCTGCATAATCATATATTTTAGCCCTGATCTCTGCGCCCTGGGTGGTGTTGATCAAAAACTGCTTTGGATTATCCTTTTCATAGATACCCTGAAAGCCCAGGATGGGGTTAGCTGCAATAAAAAGCCCGTTTTTATCCCATTGAAGAAAATTGGCAGGATTAGGGTAAAGTCCGTTAACTCTTCTATCGGAGCTCCAGGAAGTGCTGTTCCAGGAAGTGCTGGTTGCAGGGGCCCATTCGCTGCTAATGGTCAGCGCCCGGTTAATATTGAAATGGTCCACATTGGTGAGGGTATTTTCGTAAGCATTGGATTTCTCCTGGTTAAGAAAGTCCGCAGCACTTGCCCTGGATACGGGTTGGGTATTGAGGAACAATTGATCCGATAATATTCCGGACCTGGTTTCGATGCGGTTCAGCAAATGATATTCTTCAGAACCCAAGGGTAAATAGGTCTCCTGGGCATGGGATGGTTGCAGCCCGTAAACCATGATCACTGAAAGGAATAAATAGGTACGTTTCATGTGCAGGAATTGCTGTTGAGGGCTGCAAATTACAAAAGCTCCCGAGGAATAAGGAAACAAATTATTAATGATCCGGTCGTTCCGCTTGATGGCTAGGGCAAAGTAACTGTTTATCCCTTCAGCTTTTCCGCAAGCCATAGAAACTCGTGAACAAAATCTGCCACATTCTTTTCAAAAGCCGGCATGAGGAGCTGGCCTTTCTCATCAAATTTCAGGTGCGCCTGGGGGACGATCAGCATAAAGGGAGACGCAATGCCAAAAAGCGCAGGTACGAGTTGCAATATCTGCTGCGCTGCCCTCATCCCGCCCATCATCCCATCTGAAGAGGTAATGATGCCAAAGGCTTTATGTTTCTGTTTCGGGAAGTGGTCAAACAGGTTTTTCATAGCCGGAGAATAACCTCCATTGTATTCCGGAGAAGAAATGATGAAAGCATCAGCGGCAAACATACGGCGGGCCAGGCTTTGGTACTCCTCAGGTGCATCCTCTTCTTTGGTCCATACTTTTTCAATAAAAGGCAAGGCGGTTTTATTCATTTCAATCAGTCCTATATTATGGGAGCTATGTTCCTTAAAGTATTGGCAGACATATCTGGCTACTCTTGCATTAAGACTGGGGTTGCGGGGACTTCCGGCTATAATCTCTATATTCATGTTTATATTATTTATATTTAAATAAGACAGTCCCTGGCAGCCCAAAGATTGCTTATTCACACTGCAAGTATATCGATTATTTTGTTCCTGTGTCTTTAAATGTCACATAAATCCCTTTAATATTTGATTGCCCTATAGCAAAAAATCAGATAACTTCGCAGCCGGTCAGGCTAGGACTGGAATGCCCTATCCTTATATTGCGGGTTTTTGGGTGTATTATTTCTTCTATATTTAATATTGTTTTATAAAAATATGAATATTATTATTCCAATGGCAGGCATGGGGAAACGCATGCGCCCTCATACATTAACTACAGCGAAACCTTTATTACCCATAGCCGGTAAACCTATTGTTCAGCGACTGGTGGAAGATATTCTGGCCACTGCTAATGAGAAAGTTGAGGAAATCGCTTTTATCATTGCTCCTCATTTTGGGAAGGCTACTGAGGATCTGTTGATCAAGGTGGCAGAAAGCCTGGGTGCTACAGGCAGGATCTGCTACCAGGAGCAGGCATTGGGTACGGCACATGCTATTTTATGTGCCGCAGAGAGCTTAAAGGGGAATGTATTTATTGCATTTGCCGATACCTTATTTAAGGCAAACTTTCAGATTGATACCCATAAAGATGCGATCATCTGGACCCAAAAGGTAGCAGATCCTTCGCAATTTGGTGTGGTACAGTTAGATGAAAGCGGAAGGATCACTCATTTTGTGGAAAAACCGGTTGCTTTTGTCTCCGATCTTGCTATCATTGGCGTGTACTACTTCAAAGATGGTGAAAATCTTCGTAAAGAACTGCAATATCTTTTAGACCATAATATTATGGAAAAGGGGGAGTACCAATTGACCAATGCGATGGAAAATATGAAGAATAAAGGCATGAGCTTTTATAGTGACCAGGTGGAAGAATGGCTGGACTGCGGGAATAAAGAAGCAACGGTCTATACCAATCAGCGTATATTGAGCCATAAGCAGGATAAGGAGCAATTGGTGGCCGGCTCAGCGCATTTGGAAAATGCAACGATCATACCCCCTTGTTATATCGGAGCGCAGGTAAAAATCATTAATTCTGTTGTCGGACCTTACGTTTCCCTCGAAAATGGTGTGACAGTGGAAAACTCATTGATCAGTAATAGTATAGTGCAGGAACAATCAAGTGTTAAAAATGCTCATATCACTAATTCTATATTGGGAAAAAGCGTAACTTACAGCAAAAAGGCGGAAGAGTTGAGTCTCGGAGATTTTTCAGTTGTGTTATGATTCCTACATCCATAAATTTATTATTTCATTGCTTAAAGCCTGAACGGTGGTTTCGACCGGGCAGGCTTTTCTTTTTTATCGGAGTAGTCTTAGCAGGGGCTTGTACGGCTCATGCACAGGCCGAATTTCCTCTTGGCAAAATGAGCTTTGAGGATTCGATAGAGGCCAGGACAGATCTGAAGTTTCCCGAAAACCTGTTTATGGAAGGCATCAGGGAGAAAATGGTGGGCAATACAGACCAATCCTTCCAGTATTTCAGCAATTTTGCGGCTTTATATCCCGGCAACGCAACGGTACATTATGAACTGGCAAGGATATGGCTGGACAGGAATAATATTCCCAAGGCCTTAAAGGAAATCCAGGTGGCCCAAAAGTCAGATTCCACCAATAAATGGATCAGGGGGTTATATGCTGATTTATTGGCTTTTGACGGCCAGTACATTAAGGCTGCAAGGGAATTCAGTAAGCTGGCCAGGATGGAACGTCACCCGGAAGATTACCTGTTAAGGCAGGCGATGTTGTACCAAAAAGCAGAAAGGTATAAAGATGCAATTGCAGTCTTAGACACCTTAGGGCAGCATATCGGCATTGATGATGAAATGTTGCTGTTGCAAAAGCAGCAGCTGTACCTTAGTCAGAATGACCGGGAAGGGGCTGCAGGCGAGTTGCGTAAGCTGATCCGTTTTTATCCTCAGGAATCCCGTTATGTGCTCCTGCTGGCCGATATGTACGAGGAAAACGATCAGCCGGACGAAGCCCATCGTGTGCTTCAGAGTGCGGCAACAAAATTTCCCGGTGATCCGGCAGTACAATATTCCTTATTGCAGTATTACCTTAAAAGGAACGATACCAGCCAGTTTGAAAATTACCTGGAGCAAGCGGTAATGAATAAGAATGTAGGCATCGATGAACGTATCGGCTTATTGTTGCCTTTTATTCAATACAGCAGTATTGAACCGGCTGTCAGGGAAAAAGTAGTTGACCTTGCCGGGAAGATGGCGGCACAGGAGCCTTTACAAACGGAGGCGTTAATGCTTTATGCAGATTTGATGAGCATGGATGGACGCCTGGATAGCGCTTTGGTACAGTATAAGCGGGTCGTAGCGCTGGATACCCTGAAGTCCAATGCCTGGCAGCAGATCCTCTACATTTATATCAGCAGGTCTTCCCTCGATTCGCTAACCAGGTATGCAGATAAGGCGATACATTATTTTCCGGGGCAACCTGTCTTTTATTATCTGGGGGGCATAGGGTATCATCAGTTGGGAAACACTCCGATGGCCATAACTTATTTAAACAAAGCCATTGACCTTGATTCCAAAGGAAATGATAACCTGTTGTCAGATATACTGATGACACTGGGAGATATCTACAATAGTGAACAATCGTATACCCAGTCTGATAGCTGTTATCGGAAAGCAATAGTGTTGAATCCCGACAATGCCACAGCACTCAATAATTTTAGTTATTATTTATCGCAAAGAGGGGTGCATCTGGAAGAAGCAGAAAAAATGTCGGCCCGGTCCCTGGAAATCAGGCCTGATGAAGCTACTTTCATGGACACTTATGGCTGGATCCTTTACAGGCAGGGGAAATACAAGGAGGCCCGGGTTTTTATACAACAAGCTATAGATAAAGATGTAGAAGATGCGGACGCTACTTTATGGGAACACCTGGGTGATATTGAATATAAACTGGGGAATACCGATAAGGCGGTCACCTTCTGGAGGATGGCTTACGGTAAGGATAATAGTTCGGACCAGTTATTGAAAAAAATAAATGACAGAAAATTGCATGATTAAATTAAAGGGTATAAGGGCAAAGAGGCAGGGACTTATTTCTATCTTATTTTTGGTCACCTTAGGGAGCGTGGGGATGGTTTTCATCAGTTCGTGTGCCGGGTCTAAAAAAATAGCAGCCCCGGTAGAAAGACCAAGAGAAGGAAGATCCCCCGAAGAATACCTGGCACAAAAAATTGTATATACCAGTTTTGCAGGCAAGGCACAAACTCATTTTGAGTCCAAAGATCAGAACCAGGATTTTACTACCAACCTGAAAATGAAAAAAGATCAGCAGGTTTGGGCATCCATAGTAGCATTGGGGATTGCTGAGGTAGCAAGAGCATCTATTACTCCGGATAGTTTACGTGCGGTGATACGTATCGGGAAAAAGGCCTATGCGCTTTCTTATGAAGAAGGATTGAAATTGATTCAGGCTCAGGTGGACTTTCCTGTATTGCAAAACCTGTTCATTGGTAACCCCCTGATAGATAAAGGCCCGATTCAAAATAGCCAGATTAAAGATAGCTTACTGCATATCACAATGGTTAATGAAGATTTCAAACAGGAACTTATTTACCATACAGGGACCGGCTTGCTGGAGCGTTTGAACCTGACTTCTGCAAAGCGGGATTTTGCCTGTAACATTATTTATGGCAAATATGGAGCGGTCAATTATAAGCAGCCTTTTGCTTTTAGCCGTACTATGGTTATCGACAATGCCGGTGAACAGGTCAAGCTGAACCTGGAATTTAGCAAGGCAGAGCTGGATGTACCGGTTGATCTGCCTTTTGAGATACCTGCCTCCTATACCAGGATGAAGCCCGGAGAGTAAGAGGGCTGATCCACAGAATTGCAGAAGCAGTGCTTCCTGCTAGGGTGATATTAATGCGGCACAAATGATACCTGTGGCTACAGCTACATTCAGGGATTCGGCACTGCCGATACGGGGTATCGTGATTTTGAAATTGGCCTGGCTTAAGATAGGGGCAGATAGCCCCCGGGATTCATTGCCCATGGCAATGATCCCCGGTTGAACCTGTTGCATGCTGCGGATATCCCTGCCGGAAAGGCAGGTAGCATACAAAGGCAGCAGAAGGTCATCCAATAACTGTTCGGATGTCATGGTATGGAGTTGTACCCGGAGCAGGCTGCCCATAGTGGCCTGTACTACTTTAGGGTTATAGACCTCTACACAATCGGGCGTGCAGATCACCTGGCGGATGCCAAACCAATCAGCAGTGCGGAGGATCGTTCCCATATTCCCGGGATCCTGGATACGGTCAAGAAATAAACTCCAGGGGGCTATCATTTCAACTGGTGCTGCTTCCTGTGCTACAACCAAAAGGACCTCCGGTGCGGTCTGAAGGGTAGATATTTTTTCCATTTCAAAAAGAGCGGCCTCTGACAGGAGCGCTTCAGGATGCAATTGCAGCAATGCCTGGTTGGCTGCAAACCAGGTTGAAGTGGCTACGACCTGTAGGATCCGGACAGGTGCCATGAGCCATTCTTTAGCATTTTTATCTCCTTCTACCAGGTAAGCATTGTACTCTTTTCTGTATTTTTGCCGGCCAAGTGATTGGATATATTTAATCTGGGCTTTTGTCATTCCTGGTATATGATTGTCGTTTTGAATTGTAAAGGTGCAAATTATATAAATTACGGTCAAATTTCTGTCTTACCTCTTTATCTCGTTACATGCGGCTGTACAAAGGCTTAGAATACATTATATTTACTTTAGTTTGTGCCCTTGTATTGGTGGGATGCTCCACAACCCGCCATCTGAATGAAGACGAGCTGCTGTTGCGCCATGTTCACCTGAAATTAAATACGGATAAAACTTTATCTGAGAAAGGAGCGTTAAATGATCAATTGCGTACCCAGGTTCTTCAGAAACCCAATACTTACTTATTTGAATTATTCCCGTATAAGGTATGGTTATATAATTTCCGTTATAGTAAATACCAGAAGGATACGGCCAACTTTCAGGTGGTCAATAAGGTCGTAGAAAAGCCTGTGGTGTTTGATTCCATGTTTATTCTCAGATCAAAGGACAATATGCTTGATTTCCTAAGGAACCAGGGGTATTTTTATGCGGAAATCCAGGATACTATTAAATACAGAAAGAAAAAGGTGTCAGTATATTACCTGGTGCAGACCGGTATCAGCTACCTTATAGACAGCGTTGACTATGAGATAGAAGATCCCGGAATAAGGGCTCTTACAGGTAAACTAAGGCAGGGTAGTCTGTTAACCAAAAATAGAAACTACACACATACATTGGCCGGAGAGGAAAGAAGCCGCCTGGTTAATGAAATACGTAACCACGGTTATTATAAATTCACCGCAGATAATATCCGCTTTGAACTGGATACTTTAGACAAATCTTATTTTCGTGATCTGGAAAATCCCTTTGAATCTGCAATCAACTTTATTACCCTGCAGCGCCATAAGAAAAAACCTGCTTTGAAAGTTAAAATATTAATAGAAGCGACAGATAATACAATGGCTTTTCAACAGTACACGTTCAAAGATGTATTCGTGTTCCCCGACTATTCGGATACCGGCGATTTCCAGAGCGGAGCCTTGATAGAACAACTGGTCGATAGTATTCATTTTCGGTACCATAAACCCTATGTAAATACAACCATACTGAATAAAAAGATCTTTATAAGGCCGGGAAACGTATTTTCTCAATCTGACTATAATCAGACCATCAGGCAGTTGAATGACCTGGGGATCTTTCAGTATGTCCGTTTGTTTGTCCTGTCCGACTCCAGGGATAGTCTTAACCCTGTGTTGAATGGTTATGTTATGATGAATCCCAACCCTAAGTATGATTTCAATACCAGTATCGAAGTGTCAGGAGGCGATTTGTATGCCATCGGCACTGCGGCCAATGCTTCTGTAACCAATAAGAACTTTTTGAAGGGTGCCAACCAGTTAACCACAACCTTATCCTATGGCGTGGAGCTGGGCCAGAATACCAATATTGATCTTCCTTATCACAAGCAGTTATTTTTATTTTCTCAGAACCTGGGTATTAATTTCCGGCTGACCTTTCCTAAATTTCTGTTACCCATAAATCAAGGCCGGTTCAGCCAGTTGTCTTTACCCCGTACTGTTTTTAGCACGGGCCTGAATGTATTTCAGCGGTGGAATTACTTTGATATGCGTAGTTTCAACGCCGGCTATGGATATATATGGAAGGCAACAGCAACTCAATCATGGTCCGTAAAGCCCGCTTTTATCAATACTTTATCCTTATCCAATGTTTCAGATACGTTCAGGACCTTGATGGAATCGATCCCGGCTATACGGAATAGCTATCAGCAGACCCTGATTGAAGGAGAGGGGATCGAGTATTTTATCAATACGGAGGGCCGGAAACAAGGCCGGTATGTACTGCTGAGATGGAGCGGGGAAGAAGCCGGCGCCTTATTAAGCGGGGTAAAAGGCCTGGCAGAGGCTGCAGGCAGACCCTTATCCTTTAACCATGCTAACTATGTCCGCCTTGACTTTGATATGCGTCAATACCTGTTGCGCCTGAATTCTTCCTGGGCATTCCGGTTTTATGGCGGCGTAGGAATTCCTTACGGCCCTTCCACTATATTGCCTTATGTCAAGCAATACTTTGTAGGGGGAGCCTACAGCATCAGGGGATGGCGTCCCCGGGTGCTCGGCCCAGGCAGTTATTATGATTCTACACGGCAGAATGCCGTAGATAACCTGTTTGTGGACCAGTCGGGAGATATCAAACTGGAATGGAATGGAGAATACCGGTTTTCCATGATTAAATTGTTTTCCGGCGCTATAGGTATTAACGGTGCCGCATTTGTAGATGCAGGGAATATCTGGCTGGCCCGTAAGGATGAAAAGCTGGAGGGAGCCGATTTTGAATTCAAAAACATCTATAAAGATCTTGCCGTTAGCTCCGGGGCAGGGCTACGGTTTGATCTGGGAGGATTCCTGGTACTAAGGATGGATTGGGCTATCCCACTCAAAAAACCTTATATCAGGGAGGATGCGGGATGGGTTCTTTCAGCTATTGATTTGTCTGACCGGGAATGGAGAAGAAAGAATATTAACCTTAACCTGGCTATCGGGTATCCTTTTTAGGCTCATTACCCTTGTTGTGCCAGGACCAGCTTGGCTTCATTATTAATGACTTCAAGAGCAACTTCTACGGGCAGAGTGTTTTGGTTGGTGATCAGGAAATCAATGATTTTGGTATGTAGTTCTTTGGCAGAACTTTCAGGATTCATACCGGAAGCCACCTGGTTGATCATAGCCATTTCCTGCTCCTTTACCCCCGTTACCGTATTCCATACCTGGCTGGATACATAGATCTGCTGGGATAAGTTATGTTCGTATTCTGTCCTTATAGCAAGTATTAACGCTGTTTGCAGCTCCCGGGCCGTCATTCCCGTTTCATACACCCTGGTGATGAGCCCCCTGGGATGTATCCGTTCCACAAATAGCGCCAGCCGTTCATAAGCTTGAAGCCTTAGCCTGAGTGTGGTATCCATCCCTTCCCGGAAAATAGCCATTTGTTTGCGCCGGGTCTCATTAGTCAGGAATTTACCTACAATAACAGAGGTTGCGATTAAGACAACAATGGCGGGCAAGGTGTATTTCAATATTTCTAAAATGGATTGAAGGGCATTCATCTTTCCGGAATTTTGGAGGCAAATATACGGTTAACCGCCGGGATTGACCGGGTAAAGGACAATATAAATCCTGTGGTAAATTTATGTTTAGGAGAAGGGCTACCGGATTGAATTCCTATCTTTGTGGCTTAATTGTATTTAAGGCTGAGGAAATTTATTAAAATAGTACGTAACACGCTTTTGGTGTTGTTGGGTATTGTCATCTTATTGGCAATACTGGTCAATATGCCCGCGGTACAGCAATATATGGCAAAACAGGCAGTGAGTTACCTGTCTGAAAAGCTGAATACAAAGGTAGGATTGAAATCGGTCCGGGTCCACCTGCTCAACGAACTTTCATTAGAAGAAGTATATATACTGGATCAGGACAAAGATACCCTATTGCATAGCGGATCTTTAAATCTGAAAATTACAGACTGGTTTTTCCTGAGAGAACATCCTGTGCTCAGCTATGTGGGCCTCAAAAATGCTTATATAAACTTATACAGGAAACGGAACAGCGATGAATGGAATTACCAGTTCGTCGTTGCTGCATTTAGCCCCGACACGGCATCCGGGCCTGCACAAAAGGGCAGTACTCCGTTTCGTATGGACCTGCGTAAGATTGAATTGCAGCAGGTACGTTTCCGGATGATCGACCAATGGGTGGGGAGTGATATGGAAGGGGCAGTAGAAGATGTAGCCATTCTGGTGGATAAAATAGATTTTCGGCAGAAAAAGATACAGGTCAGATCCATTGTCGGCAACCGGGTTACCTTTGGACTCAGGGATTATAAAGGAGGCCGGCCTCCCCGTATTGGTCCCAAACCGCCGCCATCGGAGCTAATAGATACTACTGCATTTAATCCGGATCTATGGGAGGTTGCCCTGGACCAACTGCGGCTGGCAGACAGCAGATTCTTTCTGGAAGATCCGGATACAAAAGCGCCTGCCGGACTTTTTGATGCCATGCACCTTGATATAACAGGTATTCTTATTGATGCAAAGGCCATACAGATCAAAGGCGACACCCTGACCGCTTCCTTAAATCACCTACAGGCCAGGGAAAGGTGCGGGCTGCAGATCAGGAAGATGTCCGCCCTGATTAAAGTGTCTCCCAATATCTCGGAATGTCGCAACCTCTACCTGCAAACTGGTAATAGTACCTTAAAGGATTATTATGCCATGAAGTATGAACGGTTTCCTGATTTCCTGGATTATATAGATAAAGTCGTGATGGAAGGTAACCTGGATCACGCATCAATAGGCATACAAGATATCGCTTATTTTGCACCGGAATTAGATCGGTTCCGGAATATAGCCTTAGCAGTCAGTGGAAAAGGAAAGGGTACCGTAAGTCGGTTGCAGGCCAGCGATCTTCAGGTCAGCGACGGATTAAGTGTGCTGACCGGAATGTTGCACATGGAGGGATTGCCGGATATAGACCACACATTTATAGATTTTCAGAAAGTAACTTTACAAACCCGGGGAGCTGCAGCCTTTTTATATGCCCCGGTCTTGAAAGCAAGTGGTGTCATAGACCTGAACATGCTTTCGAAGATCGATTTCAAAGGGAGTTTTAAAGGCAATATTCATGATTTCGTAACCAGTGGTGAGTTCCATACCAATCTTGGCTTGCTGCAGGCAGAGCTGCATATGGCTTTGCCTCGTGGAAGTGCAGCCAGCTATGCCGGATCTCTTCATGCCGCTGATTTTGATATAGGTGCCCTATTGCGACAGGATTACCTGGGCCGGATATCGACCGACGCCTCCATAAAAGGGGCCGGTTTTGACCTGGGGGCTGCACACATGCAGGTGAATGGTACTGTCCGGCAGATCGTACTTAACGGGTACAATTATCAGGACCTCTCCCTGGATGGCGTCTTCGCGCGCAAGCAATTTAAAGGCAAACTGTCTGTCAAAGACCCGAATGCATTGTTTGACTTTGACGGCAGTATAGACCTGTCGGGGGCGGAACCTCAATTTGATTTTCTCGCACAGATCGGGCATATTAATGCCAGGGCCCTGAACCTGGCAAAAGACAGCATCACCCTGTCTGCCCGGATGCAATTGAATTTCAGCGGGGATAGTATTGATGATTTTATCGGATCCGCCTATATCCACCAGATGAAACTGATGCAGGACAGTACCTTGCTGGACATCGATTCTATTCATTTAACCTCAACCGTAGCCCCTGATGGAGAAAAGCATTTGCAATTATCCACTAATGGGATTAAGGCGATGGTTCAGGGGTATTTCTCCATACAGGAATTGCCTTATTCTTTGCAATTGTTTTTATCTTATTACTTACCTCAATATGTTACCCCACCTGCTCATTATCAGAACACGAACCAGAATCTGAGTTTCCAGGTAGCCATCGGGGACGCTAATGATTGGCTGGGCTTATGGGACCGCTTTATCCGCATTGCGCCGGACACCCGTTTTTTCGGAACGATGAATATGGGTGCACAGGAATTAGAGCTGACCGGAATAATCCCTTACCTCTATTACGGTAACTTGAAGTTTAATGATATCCAGCTTAAAAGTAAGGGTAACTACTCGGGATTTGATCTTGAATTGATGGCTAATGAGATCCGGATGGGAGAAAGGGATGTAGCTTCTACCGTTCAGTTTCGAACCCATGTTTACCAGGACACGGCGGTGTTTAAAGTCTTAACCACTACTCCGACCAGTGTAGGGTTAGCGGAGGTGCATGGCCGGGCCTATGCCGACAGGGACAG
Organism: uncultured Taibaiella sp.; assembly: GCA_964519735.1. GTDB lineage: Bacteria > Bacteroidota > Bacteroidia > Chitinophagales > Chitinophagaceae > Taibaiella. The sequence continues at coordinate 162 of CAZFKK010000069.1, read as the reverse complement.
TTTTTTCCTGAATATATTGCCTTCTGAATTTTACCTGAATAATGCCCGTTGGGAAATATCCCCGGGCAATGAGATCGTTCTGGCTCCGGATTATTTATTCCTGAAGAATATAGTTATCCGTTCAGGCCAGCAACAGCTTTGGATCAATACTCCCCAGCATGA
>CAZFKK010000068.1:0-12117 GCA_964519735.1 uncultured Taibaiella sp. | reverse complement strand
CAGTCTTCCCTGTGATATTTCTGCCTGGTAAGGTGTATATTGTGTGTACCAACCTGGGTTTTCAAATACATTTCTTAAAATTACACTGGGTGTATTCGTATTATAATATCCCTGGCCGATATAAGTTTTTGCTACTTTATTACGTATTGAAATTTCTTTCAACTGACGAAGGTAGTCTGCTTCACTTACAGCCGAAGGTAAATTAAGCGGCCGGGGCAACCTGATCGCAGAAGGTATCGTTTTGTCAATCAAGGTGTCGATACTGTCGATGCCAATGGTATCCAGCATACTGCGGGTTTCCTGATCATCCGGGCCTACATGCCTGAAGAGGAACTCGCTTTGCAATTTTGCAAAAAGATTCATAGGATGTTTAAGAATAGAAGCGTAAAAAGATGTGCAAAATTAGGAAGAATTTTCCTAAAACTAATAAATTGGCCGGAACTGGCTGTAGCGGGACGTTCACACAGGTTGAGTATACCCGGACTGCCTCTTATCAAGGATTAATAAGTCCTAGCTCGAGTGCCTTTTTTACTAAGGAGGAAGTTTTTTTGACCTCCAGTTTTGAAAAAATACTTTCCCGGTGATGCTCCACGGTCCGTTTACTTAAAAATAATATTTCTGCGATCTCCGCACTGGTATTATTCCTGGCTATCAATTGCAGAATTTGCTGCTCCCGTTTGGTCAGCTTGCTGCCGGTAGCCAATTGCCGTTGTAAGATCTGCTCATTTTCCGCAATGAGTTTTTTTACCCGGGGAGCGAGATATATCCCCCCTTCAAAAACAGTATAGATAGCTTCGAAGAAGAGTTCTCTTTCAATATCTTTTAACAGGTAACCCCGTACGCCGTTTTTAAGCATATTTTTAATATGAAATATGTGGTCGAAACTGGTTAAGGCAATAATTTTTACAGCAGGATAGGTAGCGGTAACAATACCCGCTAACTCATCTCCCTGCTGGCCCGGCATGTGGATGTCCAGGAGTAATATATCCGGTTGAAGTAATTCCAATCCTTTTAAAAGTGCTGTTCCGTTGGCAATTTTTATCATATGGATGGCGTATTTAGGTTATTTTTTTAAATGGCATCCGGCTTCCGGCATTTTTTTCAGTGTTTAGTGCATATAAAAACCGGAATGAAGTTAACGAACAAATTCAATATAGACCGAGGTCCCTTTGCCTGAAGTGGAATCAACGGATATTCTGCCGTTAAATAAGGCAAGCCTCTTTTTGATATTCTGCAATCCCATGCCATGGGTAACCACAGCCGGGTCGAAGCCCTGGCCGTTATCCTCTAAGGTCAGGCTGATAAGGTCCAGCCCGGCATGCAATTGTACCAGTACATCAGTGGCCTTAGCATGTTTTAAGATATTCTGGATCAGCTCTTGTATAATTCTATATATGGCCAATTGAAAATTTTTGGGCAGTGCGTCGAATATTCCGTGGCTTTGTACATCAATCAGCAAGCCGGTATCCTGCTCGGTAAAGCCACAATACATTCGTACTGCTTCAGGAAGACCTTGTTGCAACAATACATCCGGCATCAACGTATGAGCTGTTTTCCGGATCTCACTTCTTACTTCTCCTATAATTGCTCTTATTCTATGTATCGAATCCTTATCCCCAGGCGGTTTCGCTTCGTTTTTGATACTGTCCAGGCTATAAGTAGCGGCAGAAAGCAGCCCGCCTACATTGTCATGCAACTCCATGGCGATGCGGTTCCTTTCCTTTTCCTCCCCGGTCATCATGGCTTTCAACTCATCGATCTCCTGTTGCTGGCGCATGATATATATTTTTCGCCTGGAGTTACGGTAAAGATTGAGCAGCAGCCCGGAAAGAAGCAGAACTACGAAGATGCCTCCACAAACGATAGCAATCCATTTATTACGGTTGCGGACCTTATTTTCCTGTACTAATAACTGATTCTCTTTCCGGACCAGCACTTTCTCCTGCTCCACAAGGCGATACTGGGCTTCCAGCTTATCTATGGCTTTATTCCGGGCTATGCTGTTCAAACTATCCCAAAGTTCCGCAAATTGCACATGGTATTGATAAGCCTGGGCATATTCACCCAGCTTATTGTGAACTTTGGCCAGATGACGGTAAAGGTTGGCCAGAGCGCTGGAAAATTCACGTGCTTTAAGATGATCTTCCAAAGCCAATAAAGCAAATGTCTTCGCCTTTTTATACTGTCCCATTTTATAATGGGCTAAACTAATCCCCCATTGAGGAATGCCCATGCAATCATTGTTTTTAACACAGGCTTCCAGCGCTTTTAAGGCAAATTCCATTGCTTTCTCGGGCTTATTGGCATAGAAATAGTAATTTACCAGGTTACAATAAGCTATTGATCTGGCCTTGTCCAGGTATTTATACTTTTGCGGGGAAAGATCCCTGGTTAAACTCAATACCTTCTCCGAATAGGTATACATTAACATCGTATCTCTTAACATACCATAGGCTTTAGCCAGGCCGAGATTGGCTTCGATAAGGTTGTCGTCACGTCTGTCGGAGCTGCCTTTCCGCATCCCGACCAGGTTTTGCGCATGGAGAAAATAGGGGATGGAACTTTCCGCTTTATTATTTCTGATCAGCACATCACCGATCTCCAGCAGTACAGATAATAATAAGGAGGTGTCTTTGGATGACTTTGCCTTTTTTTCGGCAGCATATAAATGGTAAATGGCAGAGTCCAGGAGATAAAGTGGCTTTTGCGCCCTGGCCATATTGAGATGCCATACTGCCATGGAATGGTCTTTTTGAGAATAGATTGCATTTTCAAAATAGGGTTTAGCTTCTTTGATGCATTCTACTGATCTTGCCATGTTTTTATTTTCCCTGTAATACTGCGCCATATTGACCAATGCGCTGGCTACGCCGTCCGGAAAACCTTTATCCCTGCTCAATCTTTTGGCCTCTTTGAACAGAATTATTGCGGAATCCGGTTCATAGTTCATATATTGCTTCCCTTGCCGGAGCAGTTGGTATATTTCCGAAGTATCCTCCACAGGCAGGTTCAGCCTCTTTTCCTGCTGGCGAATCAAAGCCGGTTGACCATATCCATGTAAGAACATAGTTGTACATATGCATAAAATAACAATTATCCTGATCAATAAGGAGAGGAAAGAAACGGCCGGATACATAACTTTCATAAATATAATTACCTGGTTTTTATTTTATAAAAATAGACAAAGAAAAGGAGACCATACCACAAGCTTTTAAACGGATGGGCCCGGATATAAAAATAGGTAGAAACTACCCTTATTTGATCCTTATCAGAGCGCTAATTTTACACTTCAGGTAGCAGGATTATATAATGACTATAAATTTATGATTCGGGGAGCGCGTGACCTCCGATTCCGGTAACCTTTTAAAAATTGTACTAAAAAACGGTAAAACATGAGCAACATCTTTACAAGGACTATGTTTATTATTTCGCTAATTCTTGGTAGTGGATTAGCCAATGCACAGAATTTCGGTTGGGTAAGGGGTATGGGAGGTACCGGGAGCGATAATGGTCAAGCGGTGGCTGTGGATAAGGAGGGCAATGCGTTCATTGTCGGGGCTTATAGTGTAACAGCGAATTTTAACCGTAAAGGAAATGGCGGGGATACCCTGGCTTCTAAGGGACTGACAGATGTTCATGTGACCAAATATGATAAAGACGGTACCTTTCTTTGGACCAGGAGTATTGGAGGGGATAAAGCAGATTACGGTTATGGGACAGCCGTGGATGGTACAGGTAATGTATATGTAACCGGCACTTTTTCTTCCGCTACCATGGATTTGAATCCGGGGGGTAGTGGAGGTAAATTGGAGAACAGTGGAGGTAGCGATGTGTATTTAGTTAAGTATGACGGTAAAGGCACTTTTTTATGGGCTAAAGCTGTGGGAAATACAGGGAACGATAATGGGGAGGGAGTAGCCGTTGACGGTATGGGAAATGTAGTCGTGACAGGATCTTCTAATTCTCCTACAATAGATTTTAATCCTGGTGGAAGCGGAGGCACACTGACCTTGACCAGTCTGGATGCTGTTTTAGCTAAATATGATGGAAATGGAAATTTCCTCTGGGCCAAGGGTATGGGAGGGAGCGGATCCGACAATGCCTATGATGTAGCCGCAGATGTTGCAGGGAATGTGTACGTGTCGGGGCGCTTTCAGTCGGCTCCGGCAGATTTTAACCGGGGTGGTACCGGGGGGACCATTTCTCCTGCAGGTAGTTATGACGCTTATCTGACCAAGTATGATGCGAGTGGCAAATTTATGTGGGCCAAAGCTATAGGGGGAACGAAAAGCTCAATTGAAGCGGCTTACGGAGTGGCTGTAGGCCTTGAAGGCACTGTATTTATAACCGGACAATCCAATGGAGATAGCATAGATTTCAACCGCGGTGGCAGTGGCGGTAAGGTGCCGCTGAATGGGGGGTACGATGCTTTCTTAGCCGGCTATGATGCATCGGGTAATTTTCTATGGGGGAAAGGTTTAGGTGGTAGCAGCGGCGACTACGGAGAAGGGGTCACGGTGGATAGCAAAGGCAATGTATTTGCTACCGGCCGTTTCCAATCGGCAACTATGGATTTTAATGCGGGTAAAAGCGAGGATGGTATGGTGTCTAATGCGGGAGGTTATGATATATTTTTGTCCGGATATGATGCTAAAGGCGTTTTTCTATGGGCGAAAGCACTGGGAGGTGCCGGCGCGGATTATGGCTATGGCGTGGCTACTGATCTTAAAGACAATGTCTTTGCAACAGGATATTATGCCTCTGCACCGGCAGATTTTAACAAGGAAAGTGGTGGTGGGGATACCCTGTCTAACGAAGGGGGTAATGACATATACCTGGTTAAGTATTTGGCCCCGCGTTGTATCGTTGAGCGTAAGCTGGATGCTTCGGCCTGCAAAAGCTATATCTTTGGCGGGACTACGCTCAGCAAAAGCGGAACTTACTCCCATACCTTTACCACTGCCGCTGATTGTGACAGTATCGTTACTTTACATTTAACCATTATGGATACCGTAAGAAGCACGCTTTGGGATACTGCCTGCGAAAGCTATACGCTTAATGGCTTCACCTATTCGGCCAGTGGCAGTTATAACCAGGCTTTTACCAGCTCGGCTGGTTGCGATAGTATACTTACTTTAAACCTGACTATTAACCGCAGTAACGGTACTACGCTCGTAGTACAGGCCTGCGACAGTTTTGTACTGAACGACAGCGTATATACAACCAGTGATATTTATACACAGTCATTGCCCAACAGCTTCGGTTGCGACAGCATAATTACCTTGAAACTTGTCATAACCGGGAGCCCGAAGGCTGCTATTACACAAGAGAATAATACACTTGTAGCGACAAGGGCAGATAGTTATCAATGGCTGAACTGCGCTAATGGTTATGCCGTTATAGAAGGCGCTACGAAGCAGTCGTTAACTTTCAATGAGGCAGGAAGCTATGCGGTGATCGTAACCGCAGGAAATTGCAGCGATACGTCGGATTGCTATACTGTGGAGTTAAACATAGGCATCAGTCAGCCAGGGGGAAGTAATGGAATACGGTTGTATCCAAATCCTGCAACGAAAAAGATAGTGATAGAGGTTGAAAATCCATTGCGGGACGCGGGTTTACGGGTGTTCAATGTAATGGGACAGCTACTTATAGAGCAAAAACAACAAAGTGGCCAACGGTTTGAAATAGATCTGGAATCTAATGCCAGCGGATTTTATTTTGTAGAGATCGAAGAAGGCGGAAGACGCTTACAGGCAAAAGTAATGAAGCAATAAGGAAACCCAGGCCCATGGCTTCCCGACACCATACTCTTAATTCTATAAATGCAAATTGATGATGAAAATGGAACATTTACTAAAAAGCTTTCTTGTAGCCGGAATCTTATTTTTCACTTCAGGAAGCACATTCGTTGCTGCCCAGGTTTACCAATGGGCTATTGGCATGGGAGGGGCCGGTTATGATATGGCTGAGGTCATAGCTTCTGACCCTAAAGGAAATGTCTATGTGACCGGCAGCTTTGAAGATACTATAGATCTGGACCCGGGGCCCGGTAGGGCAATGCTTATTGCTGAAGAAGGAGGGGACATCTTTGTGGCTAAATATGATGCCGGCGGCAATTATGTATGGGGCATAAAGATCGGGGGTAAGGATACGGAGTATAGTTTGGGAATAGACGTGGATAGATCAGGTAACGTGTACGTGACAGGATACTTCGACGGAGCAACAGACTTTGACCCCGGTGCAGATACGGTGACGCTTGCTCCTGCAGGAAATACCGATGTATTTCTAGCTAAATACGATCCTGATGGCCGTTATCTCTGGGCTATAAGCATGGGGGGCAGTGGCTCGGATAACGGATCCGGGCTGAAGCTGGACACTGCGGGTAATCCCTATGTAGTAGGTTATTATAATTCCGTAAGCGCGGACTTTGATCCGGGGGCCGATTCAGCAATGCTCCAACGGGAAGGCAACTATGATATATTTATAGCAAAATATGATCGGGATGGCAAATATCTTTGGGCTATTAGCATGGGGGGGAGCAATGTGGACTATGGGTATGCTATAGATGTGGATGTGTCCGGCAATGCTTACATCACGGGTACCTACAATTCTACGGTTGCAGACTTTAACCCGGGACCGGATACCGCTATGCTCCGGCGGGTTCAGGGTAATGATATTTTTGTAGCTAAATATGATCGGGATGGTCGTTACGTTTGGGCTTTCAGTGTGGGAGGCAGCGGTTTGGATCAAGGCCGGGAAATAGCAGTCGATCCCCTGGGTTACGTATATGTTGCCGGTCATTTTGCTTCCGCGATAGTTGATTTTGACCCCGGAGCTGATACCTCCAAACCCAGGCTGCGCACCAAAGGGGCTGATGATATATTTATTGCCAAATACGACAAGGATGGCAGGTATGTGTGGGCAAGGAATGTGGGCGGCAAAAGCGTAGATTATTGCTATGGAATGGATGTGAACACTGCAGGAGATGTTTATATAACAGGTTATTACAACGAGGAAGCAGACTTTGACGGGATAACCGGAACGGCTATATTGAAAGCAGAGGGAGGAACTGATATGTACCTGGCCAGGTATGATACGGATGGCAAATTTGAATGGGCAGGAAATATGGGTGGCGCCGGTACAGAGACGGCTTATGATCTGGCGGTGAATGACAGGGGGGATATTTACGTAAGTGGATTCTTTACCGAAAATACGGATTTTGATCCGGGGCCTGGTTCCGGTGTACTTACCGCTGTAGCGAGATTTGATGCCTTCGTAGTTAAATTCATTTGTACGGATACCAGTTCCGCTTACCAGGAAGTAGCGGAATGCCTGAAAACCTTTGTCCTGAATGGAGAAGAATACCCCGAACCGGGTACCTATACGCAGCATTTGCCTAATGCAACCGGATGTGACAGTACCCTGGTGTTTAAATTATCATTTTACCAGATAAAACCGGAGATCACTACAAAGGAATTCCTGTTAGGTGTGGACCTGGTGTATGCTTCTTACCAGTGGATCAAAGACGGCTCACCCATTGCGGGTGCAACAGGCGCTACTTATATAGTTGTGGAAAACGGTGATTACCAGGTAAGCGTTGTCACTGAAAGAGGCTGTGAAGGCATCTCAGAAGTATATCGTGTCTCCAATTCTCCCGGCTCGGTCACTAACCCAAAAGATCTGGGAAGATACATCACTGTCTATCCTAACCCGGCAAATGACAGGCTATATATAAATAGCCCGGTAGTCATTAATGTCAGCCTGCAAAGTATAGAGGGGTATAATATATTGTATAAGGAAAATGCAGGAGCCTTATCTTTGGAAAATCTGCCTGCGGGGCTTTACTTACTTAAAATCACAGATATAAATGGTAAGGTGATCAAAGTAGAAAAAATAGTAAAGACGTCATAAAACAGTACCTTTTTAAAGCTATGGCATTTCTTCGCGGAAATGCCATAGCTTTTTTATCATACGATCCGCTCCAGCTCCCGTAACCAGCGTTCCGGGATGTCATTGGCAGCCGCTTGCAGGTAATCGTTATAGGAACAGGGAACAAATTCCCCGTCCGGTAATTGCATCCACCAGCGGTTGGTCTTTTTGCTTTTCAAAAAGAGAGCGGGGATATCACTCAGGTGGAGATGAAATTCCAGGAATTCAGTACGACGTTGTAAGTCAGCTTCATGTTTCCGTACCCAATACCCGTCTATGAAATACCAAAGCATCTGCGCGATCAATTGCGCCCCCTGCTGGTCAGGATCATCCTGCGGGTGGTATCCGTAAATACCTAAGGAAGACAATTGGCTGCTCATGCCGCCATAACGCAGCAACTGGCAGAGCTCATCCCCAAAAAAGCCGTTGGGAGAGGCATTGCGTAAAAAGGGAGCATCGCTATAGCGCAAGGCATTAATATCCACGCTAAGCAAATCGCAATTTCGCAACACAGGCTCCATCTCCTCCAGTTGTTCACGTACCCTGCCCAGGCGGAAGCAGTCGAAGCGCAGTTTATCCAGGGTCTCCAGCATACCCGGATTGGTGTAATAGCTCTGGAATCCGATCTGGCTGAAATGGCGGACAAAATTGGGTTGGCCGGTAAGCATATCCATCAGGAAACCCTGATCACTTATATTTTCGGTATCCTCCAGGTCGATCAACATATCGATAACCGCCACATTAATCGTTTGTTCTGCATTTCTGAACACGTCATATTGCTGCAGGGTCAGGTCATGAGACCCACCGAGGACAACCGCTACTTTACCGGCCGCCTTTATCTCTGAAAGTACAGTGCGTAAGGCTGCCCGGGTATCACTAATGGTGGCTCCTTCCAGGATATTGCCCATATCAGCGATCATAATGCTTGGGTGCCAGCTGTACATCCTGTAGAAGGCTTCTCTTATGGTATCGGCGCCATGGCTCCAGGTTTGAAGTCCTTCGCTGCCCCGGCATTCCCCGCAGCCTACCAGGATAATGTCGGCACTGCGCCAGTCCGTATTATATTCCGTGATCGCCTTAACCTGCGGGCCTATTTGCTTAGGGTGCCGGGCGTTATTTTCCGGCAATTCAGCAAAATGCCGGGAAGCAAAAAAAGTATGTAGGTCATTCATGTAATGCATCGGTTTTAGGAAAGCGTAAAGATAACTGGCTAATCTGGTTTGGTAAAGATATCAGGCAAAGTTTTTCAGGAAGATAAAAAAAGCCGTGATTCCCTAAAAAGAATCACGACTGCTGTGGCCATCTGTATATTAATTATTTTAACTCAAAAGTTTCGATAAACTTAGTCGTGAAATTACCCTTACGGAAATCCTCGTTACGCATCAGTTGCTGATGGAAAGGGATCGTTGTTTTAACCCCTTCGATCACGTATTCGCTAAGGGCACGTTCCATAGTAGAAATAGCTTCTTCCCTGGTTTGCGCGATTGCGATGACCTTGGCGATCATAGAATCATAATAAGGTGGAATCGTATATCCTGCATAAATATGAGAATCGACGCGGATGCCATGACCACCAGGCGTATGCAATACGGTGATCGTGCCCGGACTGGGACGGAAGTCAAAATAGGGGTCTTCCGCATTGATACGGCATTCTATAGCATGCATCTGGGGCTCATAATTGCGTCCGCTGATCGGGATACCTGCTGCGATTTTGATCTGCTCTTTGATCAGGTCGAAATTAATAACTTCTTCAGTCACCCCATGCTCTACCTGGATCCGGGTATTCATTTCCATAAAATAAAAATTCCGGTGTTTATCCACCAGGAATTCAATCGTACCTACACTCTCATAATTGATCGCAGAAGCCGCCTTTATTGCCGCTTCACCCATTCTCTGCCGGAGTTCCGGTGTGATAAAAGGAGAAGGAGACTCTTCTACCAGTTTCTGGTGACGGCGCTGAATCGAACAATCCCTTTCGCTCATATGACAGACTGTGCCATACTGATCGCCGGCTACCTGTATCTCAATATGACGGGGTTCCTCCACAAATTTTTCCATGTAGATCCCGTCATTCTTGAAAGACGCAGCAGCTTCCTGCTTAGCCGTATTATAGTTCTTTTCTATTTCAGCTTCTTCCCAAACTACCCGCATGCCTTTACCGCCACCACCGGCTGTGGCTTTAAGGATAACAGGATACCCCATTTCGCGGGCCAGTTCCTTGGCTTCAGCGACACTTGCCAGCAGGCTGCCGGAACCAGGTACTACCGGAACACCGGCTTTGATCATCGTCTCTTTGGCCGTCATTTTATCTCCCATCGACCGGATCATATCCGGGGTGGGCCCGATGAATTTTATATTGTATTGCGCGCAGATCTCTGCAAAACCTGCATTTTCAGCAAGGAAACCATAGCCGGGATGGATGGCATCCGCATTGGTAATTTCCGCTGCAGCCATAATATGAGGAATGTTCAGGTAAGAATCTGAGCTTTGCGCTTTTCCGATGCATACGGCCTCATCAGCAAAACGGACATGCAGACTATCTTTATCTGCCGTAGAATAAACAGCAACGGTCTGGATACCCATTTCCCGGCAGGTACGTATGATGCGAAGGGCGATTTCACCCCGGTTGGCAATAAGTATTTTTTTAAACATGTATTTTAAAATAAACAAATTAATGTCTGCGACGACAAAACCAAGAGCACAGTCGCAAACTTAATAAGCTGATTGTTATAATAATACCCGTAACATTAATACAAGCTAATTGACTTCAGCTACAGGAGATTTTAAAAATATTAAACCCCATACCTTGTTTTGTATCCCTACACGGTATGTGGGTTTCTTTTAATCACCGGATGTATCCCTTCCTCCCGGGAATGCCTTATACCGGCTCTACCAGGAATAAGGGCTGGTCGTATTCTACAGGAGTAGCATCATCTATCAATACTTTGACAATGCGTCCGCTCACTTCAGCCTCTATTTCATTGAATAGTTTCATAGCCTCTACAATGCAAATGATCTGCCCGGGCTGAATCTCATCTCCGACATTGACAAAAGCAGGTTTATCCGGAGAGGCGCTGCGGTAAAAAGTACCGATCATGGGAGATTTGATCGTAATGGTATTATCCTTGGCTACGGGAGCAGCAGGAGCTGCTTCTTGTGGCGCTGCTACCGGTTGCGGTGCCGCTATTACCTGTTGTGGCAGGACAGCCGCAGATGGGGCAGGCATAGCCACATACTGGGTTTCCGTATTGGCTTGTTTGATCGTCACCTCGAAATCGCCCTGCTTAATGGACAGTTCGCTGATGTTGGATTTATTGACCGCTTTAAGCAGTTCCTGGATTTGTTTGAATTCCATAAAATATTTTTAATAGGCTGATGATACTTAATATAGCGTACAAAAGGTCAGGGAGGAAACTATCCTTTTACCCTTTCCATATACTCACCGGTTAAGGTGTTGATTTTGATCAATTCGTCATTATCCACAAAAAGAGGCACCTGCACCGTAGCGCCGGTTTCCATAGTGGCCGATTTTAAGGTACGCGTTGCTGTGTCACCCCTTAAGCCCGGTTCGGTATAGGTAACACGCAGGGTTACGCTCGGTGGCAATTCCACACTCATCGGCAATTCTGTTTCCGTATTGATCAATACAAAGCAATCCTGTCCGTCTTTATAGAGACCCGGGCGATCCACCATGTTTTCTCCCACCACGATCTGCTCAAAGCTCTCCGTATCCATCAGGTTATAGCCGTCATCATCCTTATAAAGAAACTGGTAGTTACGACGCTCTACTCTTACAGGATATATCGTATCGCCGGAATTCCAGGTGTGCTCAATACTGCGGTTATTATCTACTCCTTTTAATTTAGCCCATACCTTGGCTGCCGCTCTTGCTGTTTTATTCTGACCAAATTCTACTACGCTATACAGCGCGCCGTCTAATTTCAGAATGATGCCATTACGAATGTCTGCTGTGTTTGCCATAAAAAGATTAGCCTGCGTCAGTTTTAAAAGAAAACGAAGGCCTGATTTTGTGTTTAAATTATTTAATTAAATTTTAAATAGGCTGCAAAAGTAAAAATTTAGTTCTTTCATTCGAATAATGTGCCGTTTAAATTTCTAATTTTCCCTGAAATAGTACTTTTTTTTAGCAATTACCTGGCGCATAATGGGGTAGGCCGGATCTTC
>CAZFKK010000067.1:0-12130 GCA_964519735.1 uncultured Taibaiella sp. | reverse complement strand
GCTAACCAGCATCACCTGTTTCCCAAAAGCACCTATCTGCCGGCTATGGGCTATGTAATGGTCACTTCCTTGTTCACAGAATGGAATTACCTGTCGGCTCCCCTGGTGAACAACTGGTTATTATTGATCGCATTGGCCACCTGCCTGCGCTTACATGCCCTGCCGCAATCCCGCAAGGAAATATTCAATATCGGGTTCTGCCTGGGACTGGCCTCCCTGCTGCTTTCCCCGCACCTGGTCTTTATCCTGCTTTTGTTTTTAGCCTTGTCCCTGTTACGTCCCTTTAATGCAGGGGAATGGGTCGTGGGCCTGCTGGGCCTGGTTACCCCCTTTTATTTCCTGGGAAGCGTATTGTTCCTGACGGATAACCTGCCTTTGATACACCAGGTATTCCAGGCAGGGTTTTCACTGCCTACTTCGATACAGGCGCCGGCATCATCTATCCCCGCATTCGGTATGGTCCTTATGTTACTGATCACAGGCTACAGCTACCTGAACGGGTTTATGAGCCGCATGCTGTTCCAGACCAAAAAAATGTGGTGGGTCATTATCGCCAGCTTTTTGATCAGCCTGGTGGCCGGTATATTTACGGTGGCCCAGGGCTATAACCAATGGATGGCTGTCCTGATCCCCGGAACATTGGTCCTGACCAATACCTGGTTTGCCGAAAGCAGGAAAGGGCTTATCCGCTTATTATTTTATTTATGGGTAGCAGTTATTATTTTTGTACAATGGTATCCTAAAGAGCCGGCCGGAAACCAGGAAAAGAAATTATCACAACATACATATATTCAACACATCAAGATAGACTTATGAAATTCGGAATAGTAGTTTTTCCCGGATCCAACTGCGACAGGGATATGCAGCATGCGTTACAGGATGACCTGGGACAGGAAGTAATTATGCTTTGGCATAAAGATAAAGACCTGAGCCAGTTCAGTACCGACGATTGCATCGTGTTGCCCGGGGGCTTCTCTTATGGTGATTACCTCCGTTGCGGCGCCCTGGCCCGTTTCAGCCCGATGATGGAACAAGTGATCGATTTTGCGCACAGAGGGGGTAAAGTACTGGGTGTCTGTAATGGTTTCCAGATCTTATGTGAGGCAGGATTGCTGCCAGGCGTCTTACTGCAAAACAGCAACCAGCAATTTATATGCAAAAACATTTATATACGAAAAACAGCCACGGATAACCTGATCGGCCGTAATGTAGCGGACAAAGCCCTGCAAATTCCTATCGCGCACGGTGAAGGCCGGTACTATGCCGATGCAGCAACCCTGGCCGCTTTACAGGAAAACAACCAGATCGTATTTCAATATTGCAATGAAGCAGGGGTAGTGGATGCATCCTTTAATCCCAACGGCGCCATTAATGACATTGCCGGCATTTGTAATGAAAACCGTAATGTATATGGCATGATGCCCCATCCGGAACGCGCATGCAGTGAGGTATTAGGCAATACAGACGGCCGGGAGATCCTTAAAGGACTTGTAGCCAACTGGTCCTGATCAGCTTGTGCCCCAGTATTACCCACTCTTCCTCAACGAGAAATGTCTCTGTTAAGGAAGAGTGTTGCACAATAAGCCGGCGAAGAAATCGTTTCCTAAATATATCAAAACTATTTTATGAAAAAAGGACTTCTGCTGTGCATCAGCCTCTTCCTCCTATCAGAAAGTCAGGCTCAGAACAAACACCTGGATTTTAACTATGCTCTTACGGTCTATAACCTGAGTACGCTTACGGAAAGTAGCCGTACGCTATCCTCCCCTAACGCTCCCTCGGCCCACCAAACACTCCGTCATGTAAAATACCTGCAACCTACCCTTGCCTTCCAATGGCAAAACAAGAAACGCAACCGGCATGAAATTGAGCTCAGTCAATGGCACTTTCGGCAGGAAACCAATACACAAAAATTCCCCAGCCAGGGGTCGATTCCAGAGCAAAGGTATAAAAGTAAAGCTTCAGAATTGGCGATTGCCCTACGTTATGAATACATTATCACTTTTAATAAAAAGAGAAACACTCGCTGGGTTCCTGCCCTCGGTCTTGCTGCGAGTCCTTATCTTGCAATAGATAAAATTGAGCCTATACTTTCCAATCAATACACGTTTACCCGAACACAATATGGCGTACGGGGGTTTCTAGTACCCCGGCTAACTTATTTCTTTAGTTCCCGCATCTTTGCAGATCTGAACATTCCCCTGTGTGTCACCGGAATTTCGATGCAATCAGATAATAATAAAGATCCGAATTTAAGCCGTCAACTGCAAAAAAATAGCTTATTGAGTTTTGATGCTTTACCGTATTTATACAGCGTGCGCCTTGGATTAGGCATTAAAATCTGATGACTCCCATCGGTTGCCTATTATTGAAAGGGTGTCTCCAACGTTTGCTTGATGCAAACATCGGAGACACCCTCTGTTCAGACAATTATAGGCCCACATTAGCCTGAATTACTTTACTATCCGGCGCAACAGAAAAAGCATAAAGAACCGCCATTCCCCCGGCTCATTACTCCTGGTGCAAAGCCAATACCGGCACATTACTGACGGTAGCGAGGAGTTTAGTCCTGCTTTTATGAAAAAGGCTTTCGAAAAAGCCATATTTCCGGGGAATGATCAGCAGCCAATCGACCTTTCGCTCCCGCAGAAAAGAAGCCACAGCCGCTTCGAGGTGGTCCGCAGCCAGGGAATGGAAAGCAGGGTTAAGGGGATGCAATGCTTCTAAAAGTAAAGTCGGCGGGGGAGTATGTGCTCCCGGTTTGTCTACATGCACGATATCCAGCGCTGCATTCATCTGCCGGCTCCATCTGAGCACTTCCTCACAAGGTGTTTGGGCAGATACCTGCTCATAATCAGCAGCAAAGCAGATGCGTTGTACCGGCTCCCAGGCTGCTTGCACCGGGATCGCCAGCACCGGCCCCTTGAGCTGCCTCAGGGCTTTGACCGCCATACTGCCCCAAAGGAAAGAATCCGCATTATTGCCTGAGGTCCCCATCACCACTAACAGGGGAGAATGCTCTTCAATCCGCTCTGAAAGACAGTCAATAATGTCGCCCGGGAGGATCTTGGTCGTACAGTGCAACTCCGGGAATAACTGCCGGATACGGACCCGCTCTGATGCCATGCTCTCCTCCGCGATCCTCTGGATCTCTTCAATATTGAGCAAAGGCACCGGCGCATCTGTATACGCAAAGGGGATCGTATAGGCATGTACCATCTCCAGGGAGGCGTTCAGGTGTAGCGCCAGGTTGGCGGCATAAGTAGCAGCATTCTGGGCTGCAGGAGAATAATCGGTAGCTAATAAAATAGTATTCATAGCGCTAATATTTATTGTTAATGTAAAAGCCTGGAAATAAGTAAAGCATTTTTTCAAAAAGATGGATGAATGTATAAAATTACCGTCAATAAATGAACCTAAAAATATATAATTATTCCGTATTTTGAAATCTTATTTATGGAAGGCAACAGAACAAATCGTATTTTTGCGGGTTCGTATTCATACACCATAATAAATGGCATTATTAGGAAACCTGATTTCAAGATCACTTCGCATAAGAAAACAATTCACTATCAAGACAGGCAGTCCGCGTACCTATCAACTACGCACCCTTCGCAATTTGCTGGAAAGGGGACAATACACCTCTTTTGGTAAACAATATGGCTTTGATAAAATCCTGTCCGAATCTTTAGACTGGGTGAAAGAATTTAAAGATAAGGTACCCCTGCACAATTACAACAGTATGTTTGCGCAATGGTGGCACCGCTGCCTGGACGGAGAAGAAAATGTGACCTGGCCGGGAAAAGTAAAGTACTTCGCCTTAAGTTCAGGTACGTCAGAATCTGCCAGTAAGCATATACCGGTAACCCAGGACATGATCCGGTCTACCAAAAAAGTGGGATTCAAGCAATTCTACAGCATGACCAATTTCGGCATACCGGTAGGCACATTTGAAAAAGGCATCCTGATGCTCGGGGGCAGCACCTCCCTGATGGAGCGGGGAGATTATTATGAAGGAGATATGAGCGGGATCAGCGCCAAAAATATGCCGCGGTTCATCTCTAACTTTTTCTATAAACCGGGCCAGAAAATATCTAAACAGCCTCAATGGGAGGAACGGATAAAGCTTATTGTAAAAAATGCCCCGAAATGGGATGTCGGTACGCTTTGCGGTGTTCCCGCATGGGCCCAGATCGTAGTTGAAGAAATCATAAAAACCTACAACCTCAAAACGATTCATGACATATGGCCTAACCTGGCTATCTATATACACGGAGGGGTGAGTTTCGAACCTTACCGGCAGAATTTCAAAAAATTATTTGGCAAACCGGTGACTTTTATTGAAACCTATATGGCTTCTGAAGGGTCCTTCGGTTTCCAGGCCAGACCGGGAGTGGAAGGCATAAAACTGGTGCTGAACGCAGGTATACTTTTTGAATTTGTTCCTTTTAATGAAGAAAACTTCGATGAAGACGGGGAAATCATTAATCAACCCACTACCTACTTCATTGATGAAGTACAGCCCAATGTGCCCTATGCCGTATTGCTGAGCACCTGTGCCGGTGCCTGGCGCTACCTCATCGGTGATGTGGTAAAATTCACCGATGTATCCGAACATGAAATCATCATTGTAGGCCGTACCAAACAGTTCCTGAGCCTTTGTGGGGAACATACTTCGGTGGACAATATGAATAAAGCTATTGACGCCGTTAATCAGCAACTGAAGGTGGAGATCAGGGAGTTTACCGTAGTGGGCTTTGCCCATGAAGGCCTTTTCGCCCATCGCTGGTACATCGGCTGTGACAACCCGGTGGATCCCGAAGCTGTACGGAAAATCATAGATGAAACGCTTTGTATCATTAATGATGACTATGCTGTGGAACGTACCTCCGCCCTTAAGGAGGTATTTGTGGACGTCCTGCCCACCAGGACTTTCATCGATTATTTACAGCATACCGGCAAATTCGGCGCTATGAATAAGTTTCCGAGGGTAATGAAGGGCAAGCAAATTGAGGATTGGGAACGCTTCCTGGAAAACCGGAAGGTCAATTAATCAACTTTTGAATGGGCAGAAAAAAAATCAAATAGTACCTTAGCAAAAACTTTGACTTTGAAAGCGACCCTAATTCTCTCCATTTTAATCCTGGGCTCTTTAGCTTCCTGCAAGGATTTATCTTCCTCTTCCGACAGAGGCCCCATAGTACTGGGCGATTCCAGCACTATTGTCACCGAAACAGATTCGCAATACCTGGTCAACCTGGTCACAGACCTGGAACTGAAACCGGCAACCAGCCTGCAGGAAAGCAATCCCGCCACACCTGTACAGCCGGATACGGTTAAAGCAGCCGTGGCCGAACCGGTAGCTGCAAAGACAGACATCGCTTCCGGCTTTTCCATAAATTTCGATGGCGTCAAAATTGTATGGAGCGGCCTTGGCGCTAAAGAATTGAAGCCCCAAAATCCGCAGCAGCAAAACAGCCTGAGCTACCTGTTGCAATCCGGCAAACTGCCCCAAAGCAAAATGATATTTTATGGCGTAAAAAATGTAACGGTAAAGCAACGTTATCAATCCAGCCTCATCCTCCAATCCCCATCAGGTAAAGTTGATCTCAAGGGATTAGGTTTTTATACCGCTCCCTGGACCGAGTTAAAAGGAAAGGAGTACAGTTATGCCTTAAGCAGCCTTGGCGATCCCACTTATATGGAGGTAAGCAAAGCCAGGATACGCAGGGAAGCGGAAACAGTGCTGCGCAACAAAAGGACAAAGAACAGCCTGATCCAGGATTGGGTAAGGGAAATCAATAAGGCAAAAAGTGTGCAGCAGAAACCTTACGAGATCTTATTGGAAAACGTTCAATGGCAGATATCAGGCACAGACGAGCAGGGCAAAACCTTCCAGAAGAACATAAGGATCGATGCTTAAGATACATTACCAGGCCTTTTACTGTAATTCCGCTTTATGGTAAGCAATTAAACCTTCCGTGGGAGTCTTGAAGATCTTACCGGTTTCCAGGCCATACTGAAGATGCAGGGAATGAATGATGTCCCGGAATTCATGGGCCACTGTCCCGATATAGTGAATAGGGAATTTCCAGCTCTCCCGGTATTTAAGGATGTGACGCTGGTAAAAATCAATAAAACAATCTTCCACAATGTTTTCTACCATATAATGCCCTCTTTGCTCAATTAAAAATTGGGTAAAGGAAGCAAGGTAACGATTGGCCAACGGTTCTTTATAGATTTTCTGAAGGATCTCTGACAGTTGATTGCTATATTTATTCTTAAAAGCATCATGCAGCTCCTCATCAAAAGTATTGTAGAAGAAATACTGCAACACTCTTTTTCCCAGGTAACTGCCACTACCCTCATCGCCTACAATATACCCGAGGGATGGGTTTTGAGCCACGATCTTCTTCCCGTTATAAAAACCCGAGTTGCTGCCGGTGCCCAGTATCGCGCACATACCTGCCTCCTGGCCACAGGTAGCCCTTGCAGCCCCCAGCATATCTGAATAGGCCTTTACATCTTTGACTTTAAAATGTTTCCTGAGTATTTTTTCTATAAATGCAGATTGGGATTTATCTTTCACGCCTGCACCATAGAACACAATTTTTGAAATATCTTCCCGCTCCGGCTTTAAGTTCAATTCATCGGTCAGCAACTGGTAACAATCTTCTTCCTTGCGAAAAAAGGGGTTAAGCCCGCTGGTCTGGAAACGACGCAGCCGCCTGCCCTCTTCAACCAGGGACCAGTCTGTCTTGGATGAGCCACTGTCGGCTATTAATAATGATGGCATTGTAGAGTCTGAAAAAATTAAAACGGAAAGTTAGGAGATGTTTCCTGATTGGACAAATAATAATCTTGTCACTCAAATTTTAAGATAAAAGATAGTTAAGATTTGCTGACACCATAGAAAAGATATAATTTTAGAACAGAAGTTCACCTAACCCTGATATTGCCTCACCTTCCATACATCTTTACACAATGAATATCCGCGTAGCCATAACCGATGACCATCCTATGATCTTACAAGGACTGCAGACGGTGCTCTCCCATTATCCTTTCCTTACGGTTTGCGCTACTTATAAAACCGGTGCGGAGCTCATGCTCGGATTGGCGAAGCACCCTCCTGACGTTTTACTGCTGGACCTGCATTTACCCGACAAAACAGGAGACGAGCTAGCCCCTTTGATCCTGCAGCAATACCCGGATATCAAGATCCTGGTACTCACTAATTTTGACAGTGTGCTCTACGCGACAAAAATGTTATACCAGGGCGTACATGGCTACCTGCTCAAAACCGCGGAAGAAGATGTACTCCTGGAAGCCATAAAAACAGTTTATGAAGGCGGGCAATTTGTAGAACGGCAGATCCAGCATAAAATAGAGCTGGATCCGTTAAGGTCGAAAAAGCTGATCACCGCCAATGCAAACCTGACCACCCGGGAAAAAGAGGTATTGCAACTGATCGTCAATGGCCAGACCGACCAGGAAATATCCAATATGCTCTTCCTGGGCCTGCATACCATAAAACACTACCGGATGAGCATCCTGCTTAAGTTGGACGTTAAAAATACAGCAGCGCTGGTCAATAAGGCTTTGAAATTAGGATTGGCGAAGTAAATTTTAAACTTACACAACCAGATTCACCAAGGGATCGATATAAAAGTTCATATCTTCTTGCTGCCAAAGCGAATTTTAATCACTTTGCTTTTGCAATTTAACGATTTTTCAAATCGCTCTGGCTTATGTTAGCGCTAAATCCTGTGGGATTTTTTTAACATCATTGCCGTATTGATCCTTTTCTCAGGCGGTATCTGTATTATTTTCTACTCCATTTTTTTTGATCCTCCCAAAGGGAGTCTGCTCCTGCTGTTGAGTAAACCACTCTTTCAGGTTGGAGAAGATTATGCTGCGCAAGGGCACATTTACCTTGGGGAAATGACAAAATGGGGTGTGCTCTACTTACCCAGTTTTTATGCACACATTGAACTGCACAAAACTCTAATGCGTTACCTAATATCATCCACACATTTTATACTGTGCCAAGCATAGATCTTTCGCCCTTAGAATGACTAAATTCTGACGTCCTGCTTTATTTAATAAAACATACTGAGCCCTTTAATAGCTTAAATAGAAAGCAGTTTGTTTTATTAAGGAAGCACAATAATACAAAATGAAAGCTTTTTATTATAAATTGAAAGCTTAATAATTCAATGATCAATCAAAATTTGATAAAAAGATAGCTATATATTATATAAGTAAAGCTAAATATTATCTATATAATTCTAAATATTAAAGAATTAAAAAGAGATATAACATTAAGAAATGAATTTACTTTATAAAGAATAGTAAGTATTTTAAAAAGAAAGCTAAAGATTATCTAAAGAATACTAAACAATTTGAAAATATTTATCTATAAGATATTCATTAATTTAAATATTATATAAGTAAATAGAAATAGAATAGAAAGAATACAAAGTATTTCATTAAGCATCATTATTTCTATAGAAATAATGATGTATATTATATTATGGAAGCTAAATATCATCAATAGCTTTCATTTTATAATATAAAGGTTTAAATTTATAGAATATTGGTGCCTTTCCATCCTTGTGTTGGGTGGCAGGATAATGTGTTTTGATGGTAAAAGAAAACATCTTGCATTGATTTGAACACTTCCGGTAGCGGTACAGCCGTTTTCATTAGCTATGATAAGGCTATATTGCCCATGATGCCCGACTTCTATATAGTAAACTACTAATGATTCTTAACAGGTTTGTATTTAATTATCCAATACAATTGG
Organism: uncultured Taibaiella sp.; assembly: GCA_964519735.1. GTDB lineage: Bacteria > Bacteroidota > Bacteroidia > Chitinophagales > Chitinophagaceae > Taibaiella. The sequence continues at coordinate 3,324 of CAZFKK010000067.1, read as the reverse complement.
ACAGGAAAACACTTCTGTCGACGGGCATACCTCCTAATGTCCTCTCCTCATAAGTGGAACTTCGGAAAGAAATTGTAAATTTGTAGGTTAACGCTCAGACCAAATGATTATAGCAAACCCAATTTACGATACCGTTTTTAAAAGAATGATGGAAAATGAGCGTGTAGCAAAATTCTTCATCGGAACGCTTTTGGAAGAAGAAATCGTAAGTGTCGAAGTAAAACCGCAGGAGTTTACCTACTCGGACGCATTAGCCGGTCTTGCCGTATTCCGGCTCGACTTCATAGCCACTATTAAAACCCAGACAGGGGAATACAAAAAAGTTTTGATTGAGATACAAAAAGCCAAAAATCAAATTGATTTGATGCGCTTCAGGCGCTATTTGGGGGAGCAGTACAAAAAAGAAGACCATATAAACGACGAAAAACAGGCGTTGCCGATCACTACAATTTATATTCTGGGTTTTACGCTTCCCGAAATAGAGAGCGCCTGTATCAAAGTGGAGCGAAACTATAAAGACCTGATCCATAAAACCGTAATCGAAAAGAAATCTGAATTTGTGGAAAAGCTAACACACGACAGTTTCGTTGTTCAGGTGGGCAGAATTACGAACCGCTACCAGACAAGTTTGGATAAATTATTAAGTGTATTTGAACAAAACAATTTTGTGGATGACAGGAAAATCACCAAGCAATTTCCTCACCCTGCAGACACTGAAGAAGTGAAAATACTAACGGACATATTGCATCATACAGGAACCAACCCCGAAGAACGCAAACGCATTGAAGATGAGCAGGAAGCATGGAGAACCGTAAACGCAATGTTCGAAGATAAAGAGAAAGAACTTCTTAAAGCTCTTGATGAGAAAAACAAAGCTCTTGATGAGAAAAACAAAGCTCTTGATGAAAAAGATAGAGTTATTGAAGAACTGAAACGTAAACTCGGAGAAAAATAAATACAGCTGGTAGGCAAAGTAGTCTCTGAAAAACAATACATTAACTTCCGCTTACAGGCGCTGCAAATGATCCGGCAGGTAATTTTGTCCCACCCGGGAACGACGCCATCCCAGGGTGGATGGAAGCAATTTTTATCATCCGCTCCTATTCAAAAACTGAACTCCTATCAGGCTATCTTACTAAAACAATGTCCCCCTTTTTGCGTACAACAACACCGTTGGGAGTTTCATATTTAAGGTCATAGAAATAAACCCCTATGTCCCCGTACTGGCCTTTATACGTGCCGTCCCATCCTTCGTCCTGGCTATAACCGGAATATATCCGTTCTCCGAATCTATTATAAACAGATAGCCCAAAACTCTTGGGGAGACAATTGAGCATTACCTTGAACACATCATTGATCCCGTCATTATTGGGTGAAAACGCAGTGGGAATGCCCGGCTGGCAGTCGCAGTCCTGTACTTGAACCCTCACCGAATCGTAAAATACACCACATAAGTTAGTTGCTTCCAAAATATAGCGACCACTCTCCGTTATTTGTAAGCTGGCTTCCTCCGACCCGGTATTCCACCTGAAGTTACCCGCCGGTTCAGATAAGCCGTGCAAGAAAAGCTTTTGACCCCTGCAAATCAGGGTATCATTTTCCAGGATCTCCGCTTTAGGCGCATAAATAGCTACTCTTATGCTATCAGAATAGTAGCAACCCTTTTCATTAACGGTAACGGAGTACCATCCCGGTTGCGTTACGCGATACTCAGGTTCAGTGCTTCCGTCCTGCCATTGAAAACCATCACCGGATGCACTTAATACCAGGCTATCGCCTGGACAGATAATAGTGTCTGCACCTAAGCCTGGAAAATTTCCTTTCACGAAGGTTACTTTGAAGGTATCCCTACGCATTGTACATTCTTTAGTGGACAGGCAGTAATAAATACCCTCTTCATGTACATAGCGGGAAGCGCCGGTTATACCGTCATTCCAGACATAGCCTAAGAGATTATCTTCTACAGCTAATTGTACAGAATCTGAAAAGCAGATCAAGGTATCAAGATATTTTCCTGGAAGGGTATCTTTGTAAGTTACGGCAACGGTAGGATTGCCCAAAGCATAACCATAAAAAGGATCTGTAGGACGATTAAAATAATGTGATGTGGGTACTGCTATATGCTGACTATTAAAATTACATGCTAGACCTAAAACATTAGGGTCCTGAATACAAGAAATGTACCCTTCTGTTAAATTGGCTAAGTAAATTTTGTTGTCCGGTCCTGTTCGCATACCAAATAATTTCATGAAGCCTGTTTCGAAAATTTTTACTTTACTCAGCCTTATTGCTCCTACATTAGGGTAATAGGCCATATTATATTGAAAAAGCTGGGAATAGTCTTGAGAGGTGACATAAAGCTTACTGTTATCGGGGGAAAAAGATAAACCATATCCCTGGTACGGAATAGTCTTATTGCTATCTAAAATAGCAGTATTACTTATGATACCTGTATTAACATCAAAATCCCCTATTTCAATGCGAAAATCGTCACCAGATTGATTTCTCCGCCCAAGAAATATAATTGCTATTTTGCTTTTATCCGGTGATAGCTTCATTTCCCCGGGATCACTCCCGTTAAAAAACCCCGAATAAGTACCATATGAATAAACAGGAGTTGATATGCCGGATGCCGTCAGTTTAAAAGCCACATAAATATTACTCCTACGTTTATGCCCTACGATCCAATATCCACAGTCATCCGCTTCTACGGCATACATGCGTTCCTCCATTTCATTATCTAATTCAACATCTTTTTCACTTAGTTTTACATCACCCAGACCATTATTAAGCAACATATCGACAACTGAATAACGTAGTTTAGGACTTTGAGATAAGGCAACCTCCTGAGGATCGAGAGTAAATACATAGTATTCATAAGGATTAGATATGGACTTTAGAACCAAAGCCGCCTGGGCTCCCGATCCATCATAACCGTTACCTAATATACTACCGTTAGGCATTGGTTTACCATTTTTATCCCAAATCATGTTACCACTGGTATAGAAAATCAAATTACCAAATGCGTCACTTATAGCAGCGCACCCTTCTTTTGAAAACATGCTATTTTCCCAAAAGACAGGAGCTCCCAAATTAAAATTTAATCCTGAACCTTTACCAAAGGCCCAGATATTGTTTTCTCCCTGGGCATACCCAGGCTCCACAAGTACACCCCATATTGCAATCAGGCCTGAAGCGAATAATATATACTTTATAAACTCTTTCATTTTTCGCTCAATAAAGTTTACCTGATCAATACGACATCACCCTTTCTATTTACCATTTCACCATTGGGAGTTTGATACTGCAAATAGTAAAAATAGG
>CAZFKK010000066.1:11792-12136 GCA_964519735.1 uncultured Taibaiella sp. | reverse complement strand
CTTACTAATAGAGCCTGGGGGATTAGTAATGGCCAATTGCAGTTTTTCATAGGTACGATAGGAAGCAAAAGGATATTGCTGCATGCTATTCTCCTTTTTATGGGCAATAGCTTGCCGGATCAGTTCTACTGCCGGGTTATCTTTATTCCTGTACCTTACTTTTCCAGAACGTATTACCACCTCTCCAAGGGTCTGGGCATCTTCCGTCAATACGACATCGATAGTTTGCGTCGTCCCCGGTACCACATTCCTGACCATAGTCCGGTAACCCAGGAAGGTGAATTGGATGGCCGATGCAGTATTACCTTTATCAGAAAGCTCATAATAACCTTGTTCGTCGGTGA
>CAZFKK010000066.1:0-11782 GCA_964519735.1 uncultured Taibaiella sp. | reverse complement strand
CTGCGTTGCTGCCTTTTAAAACTACACCCACAAAAGCCATGGGGGCGCCGGAATTTCCGTCGAGCACCTTACCCTTTACAACCGTTTGCCCCAGCACACAAAAGGGGATACTTAAAACGAAGAAAAACAACAACCCTATTTTTACCTTTCCCAACGTCCTGCCCGGAATCTTCCACCCTGATATTATATTCGCTCCCATTAATTTCAATCTAAATAATATATGCTGATCCTGATCTGTTTTAACGGCAATAAATAGAGAACACTATGCCTGAATATAGGGTCTTCATGCCTCTTTTGTTACTTAGACACCAAGATAAGGGTTTACCCGAAATATCCAGCTGAATTTGACAAAATATTATTCAGTATAAAAGCACCCGAAAGGTTAGTATAAGGAGAAGACAGGGATCAGGGGTATTCCAATGTTATGCGCTCCAAAACGGACGCTGAGGGACAGGCTCCGCGCCTCACCAGTCTTTTCTTCGGTGTAGTTTTTTTTGAGCTAATCGCTTTTTTCCCTCCAATCGTTTTTCTATTACGGCCTTAGACGGTTTTGTTGCCCGGCGTTTTTTAGGCTGCAGGATACTTTGATTCACGAGGTACATCATTTTATTGAGCGCCGCCCGTTTATTGGTCAGCTGGGAACGGGTCTCGCTGGATTTAATGATCAAAAACCCGTCCTTATTTACGCGGTTCTTCAATTTATCCCGGATCATCTGTTTTTGAAGTTCCGAAAAGAAAGCAGAACTATCCACCAGCCACCAGGCTTCTACCAGGGTCTCCACCTTATTTACATGCTGTCCACCCTTCCCGCCACTCCTGGCCGTCTGAAAGGATACTTCACCGGAAAAATCAATCTCCATATCATTTGTGTTTAAAAATAAATCAATGTTCCTTTGCAGCCACTCAGCTCCCAAAGCTACAAAAGCTGCCGGTAAGGGCAGCTTTTGTAATTAAAATATATAAAGTAAAGATGCTTATATCATCTCTGAATGCCTGCCGCTTCCATTAGGCCTTCATCGTTTTAGCATATTTATTTCTTTCATTTTCATCCAGTAATATCTTACGTAGACGGATACTCTGAGGAGTGCATTCTATACATTCATCCTGTTGAATGTATTCCATACATTCTTCAAGGCTCAGGGCTATCTTCGGAGCAATATTATTAGCCGCATCAGATCCGCTGGCACGCATATTCGTCAGTTTTTTACCTTCCACCACATTTACGCTCAGATCGCCTGGTTTGATATGTTCTGCTACAATCTGGCCGGCATATACCTCTTCTCCCGGATCGATAAAAAAGGAACCACGATCCTGCAACTTATCGATGGAATAACCGGTGGATGCGCCGCTTTGCTTGGCTACCAATACTCCATTGCTACGACCGGGAATAGGTCCTTTCCAGGGTTTGTATTCTGAGAAGTTATGCGCCATTACGGCTTCCCCTGCAGTGGAGGTAAGCATTTGAGAACGTAACCCGATCAAACCACGGGAAGGCATATCAAATTCCAGGTGCTGCATTTCTCCTTTGGATTCCATGATCAGCAATTCGCCTTTACGCATGGTAACGAGGTTAATTACTTTACTGCTGAATTCATCAGGAACATCTACCACCAATGTTTCAAAAGGCTCGCATTTTTTCCCGTCAATTTCTTTAACGATAACCTGCGGTTGTCCTACGGTCAATTCATAACCTTCCCGCCGCATGGTCTCTACCAATACGGAAAGATGAAGAATACCCCGGCCGTAAACCAGAAACTTATCCGCATCATCTGTTTCCTTTACCCGTAAGGCCAGGTTTTTTTCCAGTTCTTTCATCAGCCGGTCCCTTAAGTTACGGCTCGTAACAAATTTACCTTCCCTTCCGAAGAAAGGAGAGTTATTGATACTGAACTGCATATTCATGGTAGGTTCGTCAATAGCAATTACCGGCAATGCTTCAGGATTATCAAAATCAGCGATAGTTTCCCCGATCTGAAACCCTTCAATACCCACTACCGCACAGATATCTCCGGCGGCCACTTCTGTGACTTTCTTTTTGCCCATACCTTCGAAAGTGTACAATTCTTTTACTTTGCCCCTTACCATCGTACCATCCAGTTTACATAACTGGATATTCTGCCCTTCTTTGATCACACCACGGGCCACACGGCCTACAGCTATCCTTCCCAGAAATGAAGAATAATCCAAAGAAGTAATCTGCATTTGCAAGGTACCTTCATTCACTTCCGGTGCAGGAACCTTATCCAGCACCGCATCCAATACGGCCAAGATATTATCAGTAGGAGTTAATTCTGTATTGTACCATCCTTGTTTGGCAGAACCATACAAGGTAGGGAAGTTCAATTGTTCTTCAGTAGCATCCAGTTGGAAAAACAAGTCAAATACTTTGTCATGAACTTCATCAGGGCGGCAATTAGGCTTATCCACTTTATTGATCACCACGATAGGGCGTAAGCCCAGGTTCAACGCTTTCTGTAATACAAAACGCGTTTGGGGCATAGGTCCTTCAAAGGCATCCACCAATAACAGTACTCCATCTGCCATTTTCAACACCCGTTCTACTTCTCCTCCGAAATCGGCGTGACCAGGGGTATCAATAACATTGATCTTTACTCCTTTATAGGTAACAGATATGTTTTTACTTAAAATGGTAATGCCTCTTTCCCGCTCGAGATCGTTGCTGTCCATTATCAATTCACCTGTTTCCTGATTATCCCTGAATACCGATGTAGCATGTATAATTTTATCTACAAGGGTAGTTTTCCCATGGTCAACGTGGGCGATAATGGCAATGTTACGTATATTCATAAATGCAAAATAAATCAGAAAAAAATGAGTATATTGTTTTCTGACGTTAAGATTGTTTAATCTTTTCCTGATAATTATAATGAAAAAGGGTGCAAAGGTAGGAAAAATAATTGACCAGATAAAATATATGATTTTAAAATCGGGACTCTTAAAAACAGGAATAAACCAATAAAGCACCTACTCTTAAATGTATCTATACCCAACAAAACAGCCCAGCTGCTGAGAATTCATCAAATCTATTTTACCTTTGCTTCTATGCAGGACCCGTCCATCATCATTCAATACGCTACAGATACTATACAATCCGAGATTGCAGCTTTACAAAAAATGAGCGCATTTATTGACGACCATTTCGTGCAGGCGGTACACCTCATGCATCAAACGCCGGGAAGGATTGTCATTACCGGCATTGGCAAAAGCGCCATTATTGCCCAAAAAATTGTAGCGACCCTTAATTCTACAGGAAGCCCCTCTCTTTTTATGCATGCTGCAGATGCTATCCATGGCGACCTGGGCATGATTCAACCGGATGATGTGGTGATCATCATTTCCAAAAGTGGTGAAAGTCCGGAAATCAAAGCTTTACTTCCCTTTGTCAGGAATTTTGGCAATAAAGTGATTGCCATATGCGGCAATAAGGATGCTTACCTGGCCACTCATGCAGATCATTTTATCAACACAACCGTTGACGCTGAAGCCTGCCCCAATAACCTTGCACCGACGACAAGTACTACAGCCCAATTAGTTATGGGAGATGCTTTAGCAGTCAGCCTGCTTCGGTTAAAAGGGTTTACGGACCAGGATTTTGCCCGTTTTCATCCCGGCGGCGCTTTAGGGAAAAGATTATACCTCAGGGTAAAGGACCTGAGTAGCCGTAATGCACGCCCTTCTGTAACAGCGGATGCGACACTTAAAGAAATTATTATCGAAATATCAGGAAAATTCCTGGGTGCGACTGCTGTATTGGAAGACAATAAGCTGCTGGGCATCATTACCGACGGTGACCTGCGCAGGATGTTGGAAAACCATGAACAACCCCGGCAACTCCTGGCCAGGGAGATTTGCAGCTTAGCCCCCAAAAGTATTGATGAGAAAGAGTTGGCAGTGCATGCCCTTGAATTGATGCGGGAGTATGACATCACACAACTTATCGTGACCCAGGATGGGCAATATGCAGGTATGGTGCATCTCCATGACCTGGTCAGGGAAGGCCTGATTTAGGATTTTGGATTATTTTTTTCCTGTTTCAAATACCAAAGGCCCTGACGCAACATATCGCAACATTAGACACTCCAATAGAATTCCTGAAAGGCGTAGGGCCTGTCAAGGGGGAATTGTTGCGCAAAGAGCTGAATATTGTCACTTTTGCCGACTTGCTGGAGCATTATCCCTACCGTTACCTGAACAGTACCCAGGTGCAACGCATCGCTGACCTGTCACCGGACCAGGAATACGTACAATTGCGGGGCACCATTATTAATATCAGTGAAGAAGGCAAAGCCTTCAAGAAAAGACTGACAGCAACCCTGTATGATCAGACAGGTCGGCTGGAGCTCACCTGGTTCCAGGGGGTAAGCTGGGTGGCCAAAAATATTCAGCCGGGTGCTACTTATTCCGTATTCGGTAAGTTATCTTACTTCAATGGCTTACCTACAATTACCCATCCTGAGGTAGAACTTTACCTGTCTCAGGCAGTTCAGAATAACGCCCTGCAGCCTGTCTATCCTACTACAGAGAAACTAAGGGCCAGGGGATTGAGCAACCGTTCTTTTGCCAAACTACTCCAATCCCTGCTGGAGAAGGTAGCGCCATCAGACTTACCCGAACTGCTTCCGGCCAACCTGCTGGAGCAATATAAGCTGTGCAGCCGCTATGAAGCCTATACCCGCATCCACTTCCCTGAAGATGAAACGGTTCGTCAGCGGGCGCTTTACCGGCTAAAATGGGAAGAATTATTCCTGACACACCTGCGCATCCAGGCCCTGAAGATCAGCCATCACCACCAGGCCGGCTTTGTCTTCCCTGCAGTAGGCAACCTGTTTAATGATTTCTACCATCATCACCTGCCTTTTGCTTTGACAGGAGCCCAGAAGAGGGTATTAAAAGAGATCAGGCAGGACACTTTTTCAGGCAAGCAAATGAACCGCCTGGTCCAGGGAGATGTGGGTAGCGGCAAAACAATCGTAGCCTTAATGGCCATGTTGCTGGCCATCGACAATGGCTTCCAGGCCAGCCTGATGGCACCAACGGAAATACTGGCGCAACAGCACTACCAGGGAATCAATGAACTGCTGGCCCCCTTAGCGGTTTCCGTAGTCTTGCTTACCGGTTCTGTAAAGGGGAAAGACCGTAAACAGATCCTGAAAGGGCTGGCAGAAGGGAGTATTTCCCTGGTGATCGGCACTCACGCTCTTGTAGAAGACACCGTGCAATTTGCCAACCTGGGCTTAGCTATTATTGATGAGCAACATCGTTTTGGGGTAACCCAGCGTGCGAAACTCTGGCAAAAGAACAATTATCCGCCTCATGTATTGGTGATGACGGCTACCCCTATACCCCGTACCCTGGCTATGACGGTGTATGGAGACCTGGATGTGTCTGTTATTGATGAATTGCCTCCCGGGCGAAAACCTATCGAAACTTTTCACAGAAGTGAAAATTTCCGGCCCAAGGTGATGGAATTTCTGAGAATTGAAATTGAAAAAGGGCGCCAGATCTATATTGTTTATCCCCTCATTGATGAATCGGAAAAACTGGATTATGAAAGCCTGAATGCAGGCTATGACCAGGTTAAAGCCTGGTTCCCGGACCCGAAATATAGAGTAGCCATCGTACATGGCCGGCAGCCGCAGGAGGAACGGCAACGCAATATGGAACGCTTTGTCCGGGGGGATGCCCACATCCTTGTAGCGACTACGGTCATTGAGGTAGGGGTCAATGTACCCAATGCCTCTGTGATGGTCATTGAAAGTTCGGAACGCTTCGGGCTATCTCAATTGCACCAATTAAGAGGTCGTGTAGGCCGGGGTGCGGAAAAGAGTTTCTGTATTCTGTTAACGGGTTTCGAGCTGTCCAAAGAAAGCCGGCAACGCATGCATATCATGACCCGGACAAATGATGGTTTCCTCATTGCGGAAGAAGATCTTAAAATGAGAGGACCGGGCGATATCTATGGCACCCGGCAAAGTGGCGCGCTGAACTTTAAAGTAGCCGATATTATAAAAGACAGCGCCCTGATGGAGGCCACCAGGGATGCAGCGCAACAAACACTGGAACAAGATCCCAGCTTGTCCTGGCCACAGCATGAAGGCCTGCGCCGGCAACTGCAGCAAAGCAAAAACACGATACCGCTCCCCTGGAATAAAATCAGTTAAAGCATTAAGTAAGCATAGCTGCACAATAGCATCCGCGGTCAGGTACCTGCTTTATTCATTTGTTCCTGGTACAATACCTTAATCAACCCGTCAGCAAGCCCAATTTTAGGCACCAGTATTTCATCAGCACCTGCCCAGCGCATCACCGAGGTATAGATCTGCAAGGCCGGCACAATTACATCCGCCCGGTCTCTTCTTAAATTATAGAGATGCATCCTTTCCTCCACAGAAGAGCCGCCCAATTCCTTATAGTAATCCCGTAACAATTCCAGGGAAAGCGGGCGCCCTTCCTTTCGTTTTGAAATAGAAAACACCTTATTGATATTGCCACCGGAACCAATCGCCGTCACCGGCAGCACTCCCTGAGTATGGGTTTTAATTACCCATTTCATATGATCCCATTGAGCATCGGTCACTTTATCATGGAGTAACCTTATCGTGCCCACATTGAACGACTCTTTAAAAACTATCTGGTTGCCTCCGAAAAGGGTGATCTCCGTGCTCCCCCCTCCCACATCTATATAAAGATAATAATGATTACTATCCAGCTTTTCAGCAATATGTGTTTCGTAAAGGATCCCGGCTTCTTCACTACCTGTAATCACCCGGATATCAATCCCTGTTTCCCTCCGGATCTGTTCCAGGATCACCGCGCTATTGGACGCATCTCTCATAGCGGAAGTAGCACAGGCTTTAAGCGCGGACACTTTATAGATCTTCATCAGCAGGCGATACGCATTCATCGTATCCAGCAACATCTCTACCTTCTCCGGTGATATGGCTCCCTGCTCAAATACGTCGAACCCCAGGCGCAGGGGAATCCGTACCAGGTTTTGCTTGGTAAAATCGACATGCCCCTTCTTATATTCCATAGCCTCCGTAATCAACAGGCGGGCAGCATTGGACCCTATATCTATAGCAGCTAAAATCAATAGAAAAAAAGTTAAAACCCGGTAAGGGTACGGTTACAAAACTAAGGCCATACAAACTTAAAGGCTTTCCGTCGGCCTGACAAATAACAGTCAAAATTCCTTAGCTCTCCGGACCTGACACAGTAGCTTACGTGACTGAATACTACAATTTTGTAGCGCTGCAACCGCTTTCCGTTTCCGTCATTTATTATTGTTCGGGCCATTAGAATCAGCCTCTTCCGGACCAGAGCAGGACCATATATAGTCATAAATAGCTTCCTGCGACCGCACCTCTTCCTCGCCTTCCTTCCTGGCCACGTATTTATTCTTTTGCGCATTGTCCAATACCCTTCCCTTTACATTTTCGGAAAGCTGGATATTCAGAATATTTATAAGTTCAGCCGCCATCTCTTTATCAAGAATAGGTGTGGCTACTTCCAGCCTGTGATCCAGATTCCGTACCATCCAATCTGCCGAAGAGATAAACACCTTAGGCTTTCCTTGATTATGGCACACAAATACACGGGCATGTTCCAGGTACTTATCCACGATACTGATGGCTTTGATCTGCTTTTTAAAACTTTTGTCCCGGGTAATACTACAGCAGATACCCCTGATAATCATTTGCACAGGCACTCCCACTCTTGCCGCTTCATATATTTTATTGATCAGTGTTTTATCGGAAAGGCTATTTAATTTAATGATCAGTCCCGAAGGCTGATGATTGCGCGCGGCCTTTATTTCCTCATCTATATATTGGATAAAGAAGTGACGCATGGTTACAGGTGCAAGGGGCAGGATTTTACAAGTCTTGAGCAGCGCCTGTTTCTCTTCCGGTTGTTCCAGGTATTGAAAAATCCTGTTTACATCCGACAAGATCTTGCGGTGGGTGGTCAGCAGGCAATGGTCACCATAAAACCTTGCTGTGCCTTCATTAAAATTACCTGTACTGATAAATCCATACTCTTTGGTACGGTTAAACTCTCGTTTTTTGATCACACACAGTTTCGCATGGACTTTCTTGTCCGGCAGACCGAGGATCACCTTCACCCCTTCCTCTTCCAGCACGGTTTTCCACTTCAGGTTGGCCTCTTCATCAAACCTGGCACGTAATTCCAAAACGGCAGTTACCTGTTTGCCGTTACGCACCGCATTGACCAGGGCATTCATCACTTTTGAATCTTTGGCCAATCGGTAGCAGGTAATTTTTATGCTTTGCACAAAGGGATCTATAGCCGCTTCCCGCAGCAGGTCAATAACGGAATCAAAAGAATGGTAAGGAAAGTGCAACAGAACATCCTGCTTTTCCAGTACTTCCATGATGCGGCAGGGCTGTTGCAACGACCTATGCACAAAAGGCTTTCTCCTGGTTTCCAAATCATGAAAAACAGATGCGGGAAAATCCATAAAATCTTTAAAGTTATGAATGCGCCCACCGGGTATCAGGTTATCTTTCCGGGTAAGCTGCAGGCGTTTGGTCAGGTATTCCAACAGGCCCGGGTCAATAGCACGATCAAACACGAAACGGGTAGTTTTCCCTTTTTTCCGGTTCTTAATGCCCTTCATTAATTCATCAACTACATTTTTGCTGATATCATAATCCAGGTCAAACTCGGCATCCCTGGTCACTTTAATAATGTAACCCAGAAAGCGATCAAATCCGAAAGGAGCAAAGAGAGCAGGCAGGTTCCAACGGATAATGTCTTCCAGCAAAATAATATCACGGGTATCTTTCTCCGAGGGAAGCAGGATAAAACGGGGAAAATGCCGGGTAGGGATTTCAATCAATGCGTATCGTTGCAGCATCGGATTTTCCATGCTGCCTAAAACACAGGCCAGGTAAATCGAAGTATCATTCAATAAAGGCATCTGCGGAATGCTTTCAATCATCAAAGGCACGAGCTGGGTTCTCACTCTGCCTTCAAAGTAGGACTTAACGTAAAATTCCTGCTTGGGACTTAACTGTTTCTCATTTTTAATATAGATATTATTCCTGGCCAGTTCGCGGATAATACCTAAATAAATACGGTCAAATTCATGTTGTTGTACCGTAACCCGGTCCTGGATGTCCTGGAGGATCTCTTCCGGGTTTTCTTCCAGGTGCATCTTGGTAGATTTTTCCAACCTTACCATACGATTCAGAGCTGCAACTCTTACCCGGAAAAATTCATCCTGGTTATTGGAAAAAATGCTCAGAAATTTCAGACGGTCGAGGATAGGATTGGTATCATCTTTGGCTTCCTGAATTACACGATCATTGAATTTCAGCCAACTGATATCCCGGACAATATAAGTATTTTTTTCCTTCACCATATAAGTTACCCCTTTGAATCCGCAGCAAAACTATCCATCTTTCCTTGCTTCAATATTAAATTTTCGTCAATTCCGGTTCCTGCAGATTTATAAAAAGGAAATAGTGATTTTGGCACAGGAATCCTACAATCCTGCCTTAAATTGATTATACCCGACTATTTCTTCATTTTCGCTAATGGTACTTGTGCAACTTAGATCCTGCGCATGTTTCCTGATATTTTCCACCCGGTTATCGGGATTGGGATGGGTACTCAAAAACTCAGGCGGGTTACTGCTGCCCTGGTCAATAATTTTCTGAAAGAAATTTGCAGCGCCGTCTGCATGGTATTTAGTGGGACATAAGTAATGGACAGAATAAGTATCTGCTTCTGTTTCATCGGTACGGCTGAATCTCAGGGAGATCAATTCAGAAGCAATTTGGGTCAGAAGGTTTTGGTTTTCCCCCAGCAGGATATCCAGCAAGGTCTGTACACCATACTTTTTAGTCAGTTGCTCTGTAGAATGACGTTTGTCCGCATGGGCCATTTCATGTCCCATCACACCCGCCAGGGAAGATTTATTCTCGAGGTATTTGATCAGGCCTGTATAGACGTAAATATATCCTCCGGGTGTACAGAAAGCGTTTTGCACATCATCACGTTTGATAATGTACACCTCCCAGGGGAAGTCGCCTTTATGGGTTACCTTACCACTGGCTAATATTTCATCCTTTATGGCAAGGATATATTGATAGGCAGCCGGGTGTGCAGCCGGGTCCAGAATCGGAAATTCAGCAGGATTTGCTTCAATCTGTTCCTTGGTCTGCATACCCAGGTTCACATCATCCTGTAAGCTGAAAATATTAACGCCTTCTCCCTTTTTACACCCGGCCCATAACAGAGAAGCGCAACACAGCGCAAGAAAGTATTGTTTGCTCATAAAATTGAAATTACAAATATCAGGCCAAATTTAGTGGTAATCATCCTGCCAGCGGCAGGCATAAAGAAAACTTTATCATTCCGGATCCGGTCCAACCCGGTACAAAAATTGATTATTGTCATCAGGATAACTCTGGATCGCAGCTAAAGTTCGATTTATGCTAAAATTCCTCCCCGGTTATGTCCCGTAGGAAGTATAGTTTTTTTTCCTTTACCCAATCTAAAATAACTCCTTTCTATTTATTTATCTTTGCACACATATTATGGCAAACGAAAACAAATTGCAGGCGATTATTGCCCATGCAAAAGAATACGGATTTATTTTCCCCTCCAGCGAGATATATGATGGTTTAGGCGCTGTATATGACTATGGTCAGTGGGGGGTGGAGCTGAAACGCAACATCCGGGACTATTGGTGGCGCTGGATGACCCAGATGAATGAACAAAATATTGTGGGTATCGATGCGTCCATTTTCATGCATCCCACGGTATGGAAAGCCAGTGGCCATGTGGATAACTTCAGTGATCCGATGATCGACAATAAGGACAGCAAGAAGCGTTACCGGGTAGATCACCTGATAGAAGGTTTTGCAGCAACGCTTCATGAAACGGAAGCCGGTGCCCTGGTGGCACAAATGGAACAACTCCTTGCTGCTGATGACTTTACCGGGCTGAAACAACTTATTGAAACCCATAAAATAACCTGCAGCATCAGCGGCACCTGCAACTGGACGGAAATACGCCAGTTTAACCTGATGTTTTCCACCCAGGTCGGTTCTGTGGCAGATGACGCTAACGAGATCTACCTTCGTCCGGAAACTGCCCAGGGCATTTTTGTCAATTTCCTGAATGTACAGAAGACCGGGCGAATGAAGATTCCTTTTGGCATTGCCCAGGTGGGTAAAGCTTTTCGTAACGAAATCGTTGCCCGGGGTTTCATCTTCCGTATGCGGGAGTTTGAACAAATGGAAATGCAATTCTTTATCAAGCCCGGTACGGACGGGGAATGGTACAACTACTGGAAAGATGCACGTATCAGTTGGCACAGAGCATTGGGAATGGGAGAGGAGAACTACAAATTTCACGACCATTTGAAACTGGCACATTATGCCAATGCCGCCTGTGATATTGAATTCAACTTCCCGATGGGATTCAAAGAATTGGAAGGCATCCATTCCCGCACGGACTTCGACCTGGGCAACCATGAAAAATTCTCCGGTAAAAAGCTGCGCTATTTTGAAACAGAGAATAATGAAAGCTATGTTCCCTATGTCATTGAAACCTCGATTGGCTTAGACAGGATGTTTCTCGCTATACTTACTTATGCTTATTGCGAGGAAAAATTAGAGGACGGAAGCGAGCGTGTTTTGCTGCGCATTCCTCCTGCTCTTGCTCCTGTAAAAGTTGCTGTGCTGCCTCTTTTAAACAAAGACGGCCTGCCGGAAAAAGCAAGAGAGAT